>NZ_JBEGDB010000152.1:0-18504 GCF_043638955.1 Bradyrhizobium sp. 31Argb
CAAGGCTTCCTCCTAAAAGAAAGCCTTGAATCACGTTCAATCTGATTTGAGAATCCCAAGAGTCCACACGGCCTAGGCCGTGCACTTATAAACTTGGTGGCGTGACGCATCGACACAAGAAGTGTAGATCTGAGCTGCAGAAGGACGCCGCCGAGAAGTATCGGGAGGAGGTGTATGCCAAATGGAAAGCCAGGAGATCACCCGTACACGGACATTGTCACACATGGCCGAGACGTCTACTCGTCCCGTGCCGCGGGCCTAGTCCGCGAAATCGCCAAGCTCTCTGACGATAAGGCACGACGCAAGCTCGCTGACCTTCTCTTCTCTGAGTACAACGAGTTCAGTCGCCCTGACGTCAACAAGCTTGAGACTGTGCTCACCGAGATGCGTAACAAGGCTCTCCAAGACGCACGCGAACGCGGTCTGTAGAGAATGATTAGTCACTCGCCTAGCCCAAGGTTCTTGAGCGAGAGACCATGATGAATCGGATCGCGTCACTGCGCGCCACTCTCACAAGATAGTCCGAAACGACTCGACGCAAAGCGCAAGCTCAGCACGCTTTGATTGCTTGCGGGAGCACGAGAACGTTCGAGTTGCTACACGACGACAACACGCTCGCGCACGCTCCCTCATCACGTTCCCGTCAGATGTGGCTGGGTTCACATCGACGCTTGCCATCGAAAACTAGTCTTTGCGCGCCGACCGCAATCTTGCGGCTGTCAAATCTCAACGCGTATGGATTGGAGATGTGACGATGGCAAGTTCGGAGCAGGATCGGCTCGCGAAGACAGCCTGGATCGGCCGCGTAGCGATCATCATTGGTGCTCTGTTCTTATCCAGGCTGTTTCTCGTCGCGTTGTACGCCGCCTCGATGTCGCCAGGTACGGCACTCGGCGATTTCGCGACGATGACTGTGTTCCCATAAATTTGGAGATTAGAGACCATCGCCGCGCGCAGCGGCCCGGAACATTCTCTCGCCGAAAATGTTGTGATGCAGCATTGGGAGTGCGATGACATGGCGAAAGACTATCCAGGGGAACAACAGGCGGCGGAACAGCATCCGGAACCGCGCGAGCAGAAGCAAGAGACGCGCACGCCGGCTTCGCTGCCGGAACCCGCTCCGCCGCTCTTGAATGAAGGGCTGGAGCGCGTGCGCGAGAGTCACTGCTGAGTGAACACGAGCTACGCTTGAAATGAAAATGGCCGGGTCTGAGCCCGGCCATTTTGCTTTCCGTTCGATGAAGCGCCCTACTCGCTCTTGTCGATGTTCCAGAAGATCGGCGTCGCCGGGCCGTCGAGCACGCCGGTGAGCGATTTGCGCCAGCCAGCCGGGACAAGATACTGGCCGAGCGGAACGTACATCACCTGGTCATAGGCCTCCTTCTGGATCTCGGCGGCGATCTTCTTCTGCTCGTCCAGCGAGGCGGAACGGGCAAACTTGTCGCGCAGCTCTTCGATCTTGGCATCCTCGGCCCAGCCGAACCAACCGCCGTTCTTGCCGCGGCCGGTAATGGAAGCGTTGACGATGGGATTGGCAACGTCGGCCGCGACCCAGTTGGTGAAGAACATGTTCCAACCGCCCTCCTTCGGCGGCTTCTGGCTGGCGCGGCGGGTCACCACCGTCTGCCAATCGGTGGCCTGCAGATCGACCTTGAAGCCGGCATCGCGCAGCAATTGCGCAGCGACGATCGGTTGAGCCTTCAGCGTGGTCACGTCGCCGGGCGCCATAACCACGACGGGCGTACCGTCATAGCCGGACTCGGCGAGCGCCTTCTTGGCTTCGGCCATGCCGTTGCCCTTCACCAGGGTCTCAGCACCGACTTCGGTCTCAAGTGGGGTTCCGCAACCAAAGAAGGCGCCGCAGACCTTCTGGTACTTTGCATTGCCGACCAACGCATCAAGCACGTCTTTCTGGTTCATCGCCAGGAACGCGGCGCGACGGACTTTCACATTATCGAATGGCGGATAAAGGAAGTTCATGCGTCCCAGCGTCTGAAAGCCAAACTTGTTCAAGACCTCGATCTTGAGATCCTTGTTGGGCTCCAGCACGGGAAGCATGTCGAAGGGCAGGTTCTCCATAAAGTCGATGTCGCCGGACTGCAGCGCGTTCACCGCGGTCTGCGCGTCAGGCATGGTGATCCATTCGACGCGATCGACCTTCACCACCTTGCCGCCGGAGGTCCAGCTCGGCGCCTCCTTGCGCGGCACATAGTCCTTGAACTTCTCATAGACCGCCTTCACGCCCGGCTGGAATTCGGCCTGCACGAACCTGAATGGGCCGGAACCGATCTGCTCGGGGATCGCCTTGTCCGGCGGTGTCTCGGCGAGACGCTTCGGCATCATGAACGGCACGCGTGACGACGGCTTGCCGATCGCATCCAGCACCAGGCCGTAGGGCTCCTTCAGCTTCAGCGTGATGGTCTTGGCGTCGGTCGCGGTGAGGCTGGCGGTGAAGTCCATCAGCTTCTGGCCCATGCCGTCGACCTTGCCCCAGCGCTGCAGCGAGGCGACGCAATCTTCCGCCGTCACCGGCGTGCCGTCATGCCACTTCAATCCGTCGCGCAGCGTGAAAGTGTAAGTGAGCTTGTCGTCGGAGACCTTCCAGTCCGCCATCTGCGGCTGGATCTTGAAATTGGAGTCGGTCGCGAGCAGCGTGTCATAGACCATGTAGCCGTGATCGCGGGTGATGTAGGCCGTGGTCATGATCGGATCGATCACGCGCAAATCCGAATGCATCACCGCGGTGATGGTCTTGCCGGCCGCGAGCGCCTGCGCGCTCAGCGCCACCGAGAGCGCAACGATAGATAACGCTGACGTCAGCGCTCTGCGCTTCCAACTGGACGTTTGGAACATTCATGTCTCTCCTGACGTGAAACTGATCAATGCCGGCTTATTCGTTGTGCAATCGGTCCGTTATTTGTGCGGACTAACATGCTGCAAGACCTGCAGATTCAAGACTTGCACCAAGCGTGTATTGCGTCAATCCGGTTTTGGTCGAGATCGGATGTACACAAACGAATGATGCGGCTCGCTGCGTTTGACGCTACAACTTCGAAAGGCCGATTTCGATAATCGCGATCTGACTGCATTACGCACCTGCAGCAACGAAGAGAGAGACCTCATGAATCCAGCTAATCTTCCCTTTGATTCCGAAGTGATGCTGCAGGGCCTGCGTAGCTGGGTGGAGTGCGAGAGTCCGACCTGGGACGCGGCGGCCGTCGAGCGCATGCTCGACCTTGCGGCGCGCGAGATGGCGATCATGGGTGCGACGATCGAGCGCATCGCCGGCCGCCAAGGCTTTGCAGGCTGCGTGCGCGCGCGCTTTCCCCATCCGAAGTTCGGCGAACCCGGCATCCTGATCGCGGGTCATCTCGACACGGTGCACCCGGTCGGCACCATCGAGAAGCTGAAGTGGCGGCGCGAAGGCAATAAATGCTTCGGGCCCGGCATCTTCGACATGAAGGACGGCAATTATCTAACTTTGGAAGCAATCCGGCAATTGATCCGCGCCTCGTTCACGACGCCCTTGCCGATCACCGTGCTGTTCACGCCGGACGAGGAAGTCGGCACGCCGTCGACGCGCGACATCATCGAGGCGGAAGCCGCGCGCAATAAATATGTGTTGGTGCCGGAGCCGGGCACCGCCGACAATGGCGTCGTCACCGGCCGCTATGCGATCGCGCGCTTCAACCTGGAGGCAACGGGACGGCCGAGCCACGCTGGCGCCACACTTTCCTCGGGCCGTTCCGCGATCCGCGAGTTCGCACGGCAGATCCTCGCGATCGACGGCATGACCACGGAGGATTGCACCTTCTCGGTCGGCATCGTCCATGGCGGCCAATGGGTCAATTGTGTCGCCACCACCTGCACCGGCGAAGCGCTCAGCATGGCCAAGCGCCAGGCCGATCTCGACCGCGGCGTCGAGCGGATGTTGGCGCTGTCGGGCACATCGAATGATGTCACCTTCACGGTGACGCGCGGCGTCACCCGCCCGGTCTGGGAGCCGGATGCCGGCACCATGGCGCTTTACGAAAAGGCCCGCGCGCTTGCGGAAGGGATGGGCTTGAGGCTGCCCCATGGCAGCAAGGCGGCGGCTCCGACGGCAATTTCACCGGAGCGATGGGCGTGCCGACGCTCGACGGCCTCGGCGTGCGCGGTGCCGATGCACACACGCTCAATGAACATATCGAGGTCGACAGCCTTGCCGAGCGCGGCCGGCTGATGGCAGGGTTATTGGCGACCTTGCAGTGACACGTAGCCCGGGTGAAGCGAAAGCGTAACCCGGGGAAGCAAAGACCCGGATTGCGCTGCGCTCCATCCGGGCTACGCTACCTCCAAGCTGTGACGGGTCATTCCGGGGGCATCCCGGAATGACGGGGGTTTGAAGACGCATCGGCGCCCGATGGCACGGGAATTGCTGAAATGCTACGCTGGTGACGGAACTCAGGTTAACGGCCGACGTCACTCCAAATGACCCTAATCTGACGGATTGACATTGCTGGGATATCTGCTTCGCCGAATCCTTGCCGCTGTTCCCGTGATGGGCGTGGTGGCGCTGTTCGTGTTCCTCTTGCTGCGGCTGACGCCGGGCGATCCTGCGGCGATCCTCGCCGGCGACAACGCAACGCCCGAGCAGCTCGAGCGCATCCGCACCTCGCTCGGATTGAACGAGCCGATCTATGTCCAGTTCGCGACCTGGATCGGAAAACTCCTGCACGGCGATCTCGGCGTATCCCTGATCTCGAACGTGCCGGTGCTGAAGATGATCAGCCAGCGCATCGAGCCCTCGATCTCGATCGCGCTCTCCACCATCGTGCTTTCGATCGTGGTGGCGGTGCCGCTCGGCGTGATCGCGGCCTGGCGGCACGGCACCTGGATCGATCGCTTCGTGATGGGACTGTCCGTGCTCGGCTTCTCCGTGCCGGTGTTCGTGATCGGCTACGTGCTGATCCAGATCTTCGCGATCGACCTGCGCTGGGTGCCGGTGCAGGGCTTCAAGAGCATTGCCGCAGGTTTCGGTCCGTTCTTCCAGCGCATCATCCTGCCGACCTGTGCTTTGTCCTTCATCTATGTCGCGCTGATCGCACGCATGACGCGCGCCTCAATGCTTGATGTGATGGGTGAGGATTACATCCGCACCGCGCGCGCCAAGGGCATCGGCGAGATGGGCGTGCTGCTGCGGCATGGGCTACGCAACGCGGCAGTGCCTGTCATCACCGTGATCGGCAGCGGCTTTGCGCTCCTGATCTCCGGCGTCGTCGTCACCGAGAGTGTGTTCAATCTGCCCGGCATCGGCCGCCTCACCGTCGATGCGGTGCTGGCGCGCGACTATCCGGTGATCCAGGCCATGATCCTGTTGACGTCAGGCATCTATGTCGCCGTCAACCTGCTGATCGACCTCGCCTATACCCTGCTTGATCCAAGGATCCGCTACTGATGGCGATCGATACCCTCCCCGAGCCGTCGCTCCCGATCACGACGCCGCTGCGGCCACGCTTCGGATTCCTGACCTCGACGCCGATCATGACGGTGGCGACGATCTGCCTGTCGCTGATCATCCTGATCGCGATCTTCGCGCCGTGGCTTGCGCCGCATGACCCGGTGCAGCTCGCGCCGGCGCTGCGGCTGAAGCCGCCCAGCGCCGAATTCCCGCTCGGCACCGACGCCTTTGGCCGCGACCTGTTGTCACGGATCATCTATGGCGGCCGGATCTCGCTTCTGATCGGCCTCGGCGCCGCCGTGTTCTCGATCAGCATCGGGCTCGTGATCGGTCTCGTCGCCGGCTTCTTCAAATGGGTCGACGCGGTGATGATGCGGATCATGGACGGCCTGATGGCGATCCCGAGCATCCTGCTCGCGATTGCCGTGGTCTCGCTGTCGGGCGCAAGCATCTGGACCGTGCTGGTGGCGATCACCATTCCCGAGGTGCCGCGGGTGGCGCGACTGGTGCGCTCCGTGGTGCTCACCGCGCGCGAGGAGCCCTATGTGGAAGCCGCGATCTCGCTCGGCTCCAGCCTGCCGAAGATCATGTGGCGGCACCTGATGCCGAACACGATCGCGCCCCTGATCGTGCAGGGCACCTATGTCTGCGCGTCCGCCGTGCTCACCGAAGCGATCCTGTCGTTCCTTGGCGCCGGCATCTCGCCGGAGACGCCGACCTGGGGCAACATCATGGCCGAGGGCCGCGCGTATTTTCAGATCAAGCCGTCCCTGATCTTCTGGCCGGGCCTGTTGCTGTCGATCGCGATCCTCTCCGTCAACCTGATCGGCGACGCCTCGCGCGATGCGCTCGATCCGCGCATGAAACAGCGGGGGAGCGGGAAGTGACGGCTTCAAAGCATTTGAAGCCGTCATTCCGGGGCGCGCGAAGCACGAGCCCGGAATCCATCAGGCCACGAGCGCAAGCGGAGAAATGGATTCCGGGCTCACCCGCTTCGCGGTCGCCCCGGAATGACGAGAGAGTGAGTGCATGACCAACACCGTCCTCGACATCGACAATCTCGTCGTCGCCCTCGGCAAGAAGCCGGGCGCGAGCCGCATCATCGATGGCATCTCGCTGCAGGTCCGCGAGCGCGAGACGCTGTGCCTGGTCGGCGAAAGCGGCTCCGGCAAATCGGTGACGTCGCTCACGGTGATGGGCCTGTTGCAGAAGGGCTCGCTGATCCCGACCGGCGGCAGCGTCAAGCTGGTGGGCGAGGAATTGCTCAGCGCGAGCGACCGGCGCTTGCGGCAATTGCGCGCCACAAGGATGGCGATGATCTTCCAGGAGCCGATGACGGCGCTCAATCCGGTGGTGCCGGTCGGCCGCCAGATCGACGAAGTGCTGCGCGTGCACACCGATCTCGACGCCCGCACGCGGCGGCAGAAGATCCTGGCGATGATGGAGCAGGTGCGGCTGCCGGATGTGGAGCGCATCTTCGCTTCCTATCCGCACCGGCTCTCCGGCGGACAGCGCCAGCGCATCATGATCGCGATGGCGCTGGTGCTGGAGCCAAAGCTTCTGATCGCGGACGAGCCGACCACTGCGCTCGACGTCACCACGCAGAAGCAGATCCTCACGCTGATCCGCGACCTGCAGCGCGACCATGGCACCGCGGTGCTGTTCATCACCCACGACATGGGCGTGGTCGCGGAAATCGCCGACCGCGTCGCGGTAATGCGTCACGGCCGGCTGGTCGAGAGCGGGCCGCTGGACGGCATCCTGCGCAATCCGTCGATGGAATATACCCGCAACCTGCTCGCCTCGGTGCCGAGCCTGGTGCCGCGGTCACCGCGCGAGGAGACCAGGGAGCCGGTGGTGCTGGAGGCCAACGAGCTCTGCAAGGTCTATCGCGAGCGCTCCCTCCTCGGCAAAATCCGCGAGGTCGCGGCCGCCAGGGATGTCACGCTGACGCTGCGCAAGGGCCGCACGCTCGGCATCGTCGGCGAAAGCGGCTCGGGCAAATCGACGGTGGCGCGTTGCATCGTGCGCCTGATCGACCCGACTTCCGGTGGCGTGCGGCTGGTCGGCCGCGAAATCTCCGAACTGTCGCGGCGGCTGCTGCAGCCGCACCGCAAGAAGATCCAGATCATCTTCCAGGATCCCTATCGCTCGCTCAACCCGCGCGTCACCGTCGGCGAGTCGATCGCGGAAGGCCCGATCAACTACGGCATGCCGCACAAGGAGGCACTCAACAAAGCGCGCGAACTGCTCGAACTGGTGCACCTGCCGGCGGACGCGATCTCGCGCTATCCGCACCAGTTCTCCGGCGGTCAGCGCCAGCGCATTGCGATTGCGCGCGCGCTCGCGCTCGACCCTGAGGTGCTGGTGGCGGATGAGGCGGTGTCCGCGCTCGACGTCTCCGTACAGGCGCAGGTGCTGGATCTCCTGGATGAAATCCAGAAGCGGCTCGGCATTGCGCTGCTGTTCATCACCCATGATTTGCGCGTTGCGGCGCAAATCTGCGACGACGTCGTTGTGATGCAGCATGGCCGCGTCGTCGAACAGGGGCCGGCGGCGGAAGTGCTTACTCACCCGAAAGAGGCCTATACCAAGGCGCTACTTGATGCCGCACCCGGCCGCGGCTGGGATTTTGCCAATTTTCGGCCCGTGGCCGAGGCCGCGGAATAGTCCCGCCCGTCATTGCGAGCGAAGCGAAGCAATCCATGCCGCCACTTGCGGGGACATGGATTGCTTCGTCGCTGCGCTCCTCGCAATGACGGCCTGGGCGCATGAGCCAATTCCCAACGCCCATGCGGCATGCAAATCCGGAATGCTTCGCCGCTTGCGCTGGCCGCAGCGACACGCTTAACGTCGCCCTTCACGAACCCAGAGACCTTGATCAATGACCCGCATCGCCGTCGGCGGCTTCCTGCACGAGACCAATACCTTTGCGCCGACCAAGGCGACCTATGATGATTTCGTGCATGGCGGCGGCTGGCCATCGATGGCGCATGGCGCCGACGTGCTGAAGGTGATGCGCAAGATCAATGTCGGGCTTGCCGGCTTCGTCGAGGCGGCCGAAGCCAATGGCTGGGAATTGATTCCGACGATCTCGTGCGGCGCAAGCCCGTCGGCGCATGTGACCGAAGATGCGTTCGAGCGCATCGTCAAGGAGATGGTCGACGGCATCGCCAATGCAGGTCCGCTCGACGCCGTCTATCTCGACCTGCACGGCGCGATGGTGACCGAGCACCTGGACGACGGTGAAGGCGAGATCCTGGCGCGCGTGCGCAAGGTGATCGGCAACGACCTGCCGCTGATCGCGAGCCTCGATCTGCACGCCAATGTCACGCCTGAAATGGTCGAGCATGCCGATGCGCTGATCGCCTACCGCACCTACCCTCACGTCGACATGGCCGACACCGGCCGCGCGTCCGCAAGACATCTCGCACTGCTGCTGAAGACCAGGCAGCGTTTCGCCAAGGCATTCCGGCAATTGCCGTTCCTGATCCCGATCAGTTGGCAATGCACCAACGACCAGCCGACCAGGGGCATCTACGAGAAGCTCGCTGCGATGGAGAGCGATGCGGTACCGACCCTGTCCTTTGCGCCGGGCTTTCCCGCGGCCGATTTTGAACATTGCGGGCCGAGCGTGTTCGCTTATGGCACGACACAGGCCGACGCCGATGCCGCCACCGACAAGCTTGTCGCATTGATCGCCGGTCATGAGGACGATTTCGACGGCCGCATCTATTCGCCCGACGACGGCGTGCGCCATGCGATGGCGTTGGCGAAGGCCGCGACCAGGCCGGTCATCATCGCCGACACCCAGGACAATCCCGGCGCCGGCGGCGACTCCGACACCACGGGCATGCTGCGGGCGCTGGTGCGCAACAATGCCACCCGCGCCGCAACCGGCGTGATCTACGATCCCCAGTCGGCAAAGGCCGCGCATGCCGCGGGCGTCGGCGCCACGGTAACGCTCGCGCTCGGCGGCAAGTCGGGCATTCCGGACGACGCGCCCTACAAGGAAACCTTTGTCGTCGAGCAGCTCTCGGATGGAAAGTTCGTGGCGCCCGGCCCCTATTACGGCGGCCGCGACATGGATATGGGACCATCGGCGTGCCTGCGCATCGGCGATGTCAGGGTGGTCGTCAGCTCGCACAAGGCGCAGCTCGCGGACCAGTCGATGTACCGCTATGTCGGCATCGAGCCGACCGAACAGGCGATCCTCGTCAACAAGAGCTCAGTGCATTTCCGCGCCGATTTCGAGCCGATCGCCGAGAAGCTCTTGATCTGCGCTGCCCCCGGCGCGATGCCGGCCGACACCGCGTCGCTGCCGTGGACCAAATTGCGGGCAGGGATCCGCATCAAGCCGAACGGCCCCGCCTTCGCGCCTGTCAACACATCACGTTCAACCGGATAAGGACCAAATGCCCACCATCGAACGCATCGAAGGCTTTGCCGACGAACTCACGGCGATCCGTCGGGATTTCCATGCCCATCCCGAGATCGGCTTCGAGGAGGTCCGCACCTCCGGCATCGTCGCCGAGAAGCTCGCGAGCTGGGGCATCGAGGTGCATCGGGGCCTCGGCGGCACCGGTGTGGTCGGCGTGCTCAAGGGCAAGGGCAACGGCGACAAGCGCATCGGCCTGCGTGCCGACATGGACGCGCTGCCGATGGAGGAAAACACCAACCTGAAATGGCGCTCGACCATTCCCGGCCGCTTCCATGGCTGCGGCCATGACGGCCACACCACCATGCTGCTCGGCAGTGCGCGCTATCTCGCCGAAACCCGCAACTTCGACGGCACCGTGCATTTCATCTTCCAGCCGGCCGAGGAAGGCCTTGGCGGCGCCCGCGCCATGATCAAGGACGGGCTGTTCGAAAAGTTCCCCTGCGACGAGATCTATGGCCTGCACAACGCGCCCGATCTGGACCACGGCGAGATCGCGGTCCTGCCGGGGCCGGCAATGGCCGGCGCGGATTTCTTCGACATCACCATCCAGGGCTACGGCGCGCATGGCGCGATGCCGGAGCGCTCCAAGGATGCCGTCGTGATCGCGATGACACTCGGCCAGGCGCTGCAGACCATCGTCAGCCGCAACGTCGATCCGCTGCAGGCGGCGGTACTGTCGATCACGCAAATCCACTCGGGCTCGGCCTACAACGTCATTCCCGGCGACGCGAAGCTGTGCGGCACCGTGCGCGCCTTCTCCGACGAGGTGCGCGCACTGATCCGCGAACGCATGCGCACGATCTGCGCCGGCATTGCCGCGACATTCCAGGTCGAGATCACCGTCGACATCCGCGACGGTTTCAGCGTGCTCGTCAACCAGGAAGAACAGTCGCGGGTGGTCGAGCAGGTCGCGCGCACCGTGGTCGATCCATCGAAGGTCATCACCCGCTCGCAGCCGAAGATGGGCAGCGAGGACTTTGCCGACATGATGATGGCGGTGCCCGGCGCCTATTTCTGGGTCGGCCATGACGGCTCGGTGCCGGTGCACAATCCCGGCTATGTCCTCGACGACAAGATTCTACCTGTTGGCGCCAGCATGTTCGCACGCATCATCGAGACTCGTTTGCCGGTAGGTGCCCATGCATAAACCAGCCCCCGAAGACGCCGTCACCTCGCTGCACGATCTTTCCGCGATCGACCTGATCGCGGGCTACCGCGCCAAGCAGTTCTCACCGCTTGAGGTGCTGGACGAGGTGATCGCGCATGTCGCGCAGTGGGAACCGCACATCAAGGCGCTCTATCTGTACGACCCGGAGGGCGCGCGCGCAGTGGCCAAGGCCTCGACCGACCGCTGGCAGGCTGGCGAGCCGATGGGTACGCTCGACGGCGTGCCTGTCACGATCAAGGACAATGTCGCCACCAAGGGCCAGCCGGTGCCGCTGGGCGCGGCCAGCGTCAAGCACGTGCCGGCCGAGAAAGACGCTCCGCCCGCCGCGCGCTTGCGCGAGGCGGGCGCGGTGATCTTCGCCAAGACCACGATGCCGGATTACGGCATGCTGTCCTCGGGACTCTCCTCGTTCCATCCCCTCACCCGCAATCCCTGGGACCTCAGCAAGAATCCAGGCGGCTCGAGCGCGGGCGCAGGTGCGGCCGCTGCAGCCGGCTACGGCCCACTGCATCTCGGCACCGACATCGGCGGCTCGGTGCGGCTGCCGGCGTGCTGGTGCGGCCTGGTTGCGCTGAAGCCGAGCCTCGGGCGCATCCCGATCGATCCGCCCTATCTCGGCCGCGTCGCTGGGCCCATGACCCGCATCGTCGATGACGCCGTGCTGATGATGAGCGTGCTGTCGCGACCGGACCGCCGCGACGGCATGAGCCTGCCGGCGCATGAGATCAACTGGAAGACGCTGGAGAAGTCGCCGCGCAAGATGCGCCTCGGCCTGATGCTCGATCTCGACGTCGGCCAGGCGCTCGAGAAGGAAGTGCGCGACGTCGTGGTGAAGGCGGCGAAAACCTTCGAATCCGCCGGCGCCGTCGTCACCGAGGTCGACGGCTTCTTCACGCGGCAAATGCTCGAGGGTCTCGACAATTTCTGGCGCGCGCGGATGTGGGACGATCTGTCGAAACTATCAGCGGAAGAGCGCGCAAAGGTGCTGCCCTATATCTACAAATGGGGCGAGGCCGGCGCGAAACTGTCGGGCGTGGACGTGATCCGCGGCTTCAACCAGACCATGGCGATCCGCGCTGCCGCAGCCAAACTGTTCTGCGATTTCGACTACATCATCTCGCCGGTCTCGCCGGTGGTGAACTTCGCGGCCGAACTTGCCGCACCGCTCAACGATCCCGACAAGCCGTTCGAGCACATCTGCTATACCGTGCCGTGGAATATGTCGGAGAACCCGGCGCTGTCGATCAACGGCGGCTACGACAAGAATGGCTTTCCGATCGGCGTGCAGATCATCGGCCGCCGCTTCGACGACATCGGCGTGCTCGGCATGGGCAAGGCCTTCGAGGCCCTGCGCGGCCCGCAACGGCCCTGGCCGCAGCCGCCGGCGAAATAATCCGCACACTCCATCATGGCCGGGCTTGTCCCGGCCATCCACGTCTATACGCTTGCGATGAAGCAAGAACGTGGATGCCCGGGTCAAGCCCGGGCATGACGATGGCTTTTGCCGCGACCCAACAATATAGAGAGGAAGGAAACAACCATGGCGTATGAGACGATCAAATACGAGGTCGCCGAGCAAATCCTCACGATCACGCTGAACCGCCCGGACAAGCTCAACGCCTTCAATGCGACGATGCAGCAGGAACTGATCGACGCCTTCGATGCCGCCGACAAGGACGACGGCATCCGCGCCATCATCGTCACCGGCGAGGGCCGCGCCTTCTGCGCCGGCGCCGACCTTTCCTCGGGCGCCAACACCTTCGATCGCGACGCGCGGCGCGGACCGGTGAAGCGGCTGGCGAGCGGCGCGGTCGACTATAGCGATCCCAATGTGCGCGACGGCGGCGGCCAGGTGACGCTGCGCATCTTCAAGAACCTCAAGCCGGTGATCGCCGCGGTGAACGGGCCTGCGGTCGGGATCGGCGTCACGATGCAGCTCGCGATGGATATCCGCATCGCGAGCGAGGCCGCGCGCTTCGGCTTCGTGTTCTCCCAGCGCGGCATCGTGCCCGAGGCGGCCTCGAGCTGGTTCCTGCCGCGCATCGTCGGCATCTCACAAGCGCTGGAGTGGTGCTACACCGGCCGCGTCTTCCCGGCGCAGGAGGCGCTTGCGGGCCGTCTCGTCAGCAAGGTGGTGCCGCCGGAAGAGCTGTTGCCGACCGCCCGCGCGCTGGCAAAGGAGATCGCCGCCAAGACCGCACCGGTCTCGGTGGCACTGATCCGCCAGATGATGTGGCGCATGCTTGGCGCCGACGATCCGATAGAAGCGCACAAGGTCGACAGCCGCGGCATCTACGCCCGCGGCCGTTCGGACGACGTCAAGGAAGGCGTCGTCTCGTTCCTGGAGAAACGCCCCGCGCAGTTCAAGAACAAGGTCTCGTCCGACATGCCCGACTATTTCCCGTGGTGGCAGGAGCGCGAATATAAGTGAGCACGCCTGCGACGACGCCGGCACAGGACGGCGTCGTCCTCCTGCACGGCATCAGCCGGACAGCCCGTTCGTTCCGCAAGATGGAAAGCGCGATCGCGCGTTCCGGATATGCGACGCTCAATCTCGATTACGCCAGCCGCCGCAAGGCGCTCGAGGCATTGGCCGCAGACATTCATCCCGATATCAAAACTTTCGCTAGCCGTCTCAGTGGCCAGATGCACGTCGTCTGCCACTCCATGGGTGGGCTGCTGACGCGCGTCTATCTCGCCAAACATCGGCCGCCAAATCTCGGTCGCGTGGTGATGCTGGGCACGCCCAATGGCGGCAGCGAGATTGCGGACCGCTTGAAGAACGTCGTGCTCTACCGCGCATTCTTCGGCCCCGCCGGACAGCAGCTCGGCACGCTGCGCGATGCCGCGACCATGGCGCTGTTGCCGCCGATCGAGTATCCGGTCGGCATCATCGCCGGGAAGCGCTCGATCTACCCGGTCGCCTCGGCCTTCCTGCCCCGTCCGCATGACGGACGTGTGTCGGTCGCGAACACGAAGCTCGACGGCATGACCGATCATATTGTCGTACGCACGTCGCATCCGTGGCTGGTGCGCAGTGACGAGGCGATCGCGCAGACGATCACGTTCCTGCGGGAAGGAAAGTTCACAGCGAATTCCTAAAGTGGGCAGCGATAACGTGCCACCTCGCTTTTTGATCCATGCCGATCGCGCATGGAGGCGAGCAGCACTTCCACTGCACTGCAAATCCGCAACGCGATATCGTCTGTGCGAACCTCGTCACTGAATCGGTGCCGATGCGACTTTGCCTGCGGATGCTTATCCTGGCACCCCTCGTCCTGGGCGGCTGTGCCGAACGGGAAGCCGAATGGGCGCGACGCGGCAGGGAAAGCCTGATCGGACTTAGTCAATCAAATATCCGGATGTGCGCGGGGCTGCCGACTGGAACCGCCAAGGACGGCACCGGCCAAATCTGGATGTATGAGCACGCCGCCAGCGCGCCCGGCGGAATCGCGCCGCCGGCCCTCACGATCCCGCCCGGGCTGAACATCGGCGGACAACCTCTGACCGGATATTGCCGTGTGCAACTCCGCTTCGTCGGCGGCAAGGTCGCGGAGGTGCAATATGCGGGGAATACCGACATCGGCGAGGCGCGAGACGCCGTCTGCGGCCAGATCGTGCGGGCGTGTCTCGGCTACGCGCAGGCGGGCAAGTGAGGCCAGTACCCGTCATCACCCGCGAAGGCGGGTGATCCAGTATTCCAGAGGCGGTTGAGATTCACCGAGAGATCGCGGCGTACTGGATGCCCCGCCTTCGCGGGGCATGACAGAGAAGAATCACCCCATCATCAACGCCACGCGGCCGATCGCCTTGCGTTCCAGCAACAGGCGCATCGCTTTCGCTACATCCTCCAATGGCAGACGGTGCGAGATGTTCGGGCGCACCTTGCCGGCTTCCGCCCATTCGGTCAGCGCCTTGATGCGCACCTCGCCCAGCGCCGGATTGCGGCGCACGGCTTCGCCGGCACGGATGCCGAGCACGCTGGCGCCCTTGATCATCAACAGATTGGTGCGGGCAAGTCCGATGCCGCCGGTGAAGCCGATGACGAGCAGCCGCGCGCCCCAGTTGATGCAGCGCATCGAGTTCTCGAACACCTCGCCGCCGACCGGATCGAACACGACGTCGGCGCCGTTGCCATCCGTGATGCGTTTCACTGCATCGCGGAACGGCTCGCGCTCGTAGAGCACAAGATGGTCCGCTCCCCTCGCCTTCGCGATCGCAAGCTTCTCTTCGCTGGATGCGGCCGCGATCACGACGGCGCCGAGCAGCTTGCCGATCTCGACCGCGGCGAGGCCGACGCCGCCGCCGGCGCCATGCACCAGCAGCACCTCGCCGTGCCTGAGCTGGCCACGGTCGATCAGCGCGTGATAGGCCGTGCCATGCGCGGCGAGGAAGGTCGCTCCTTCAGCATAATCGAACGTCGACGGCATCCGCGTGAGCTGCGACGGCGCAGCCACCGCCTCGTCGCTGAAGGCGCCATGGCGCATCTTCACGATGACCTTGTCGCCAACCCTGACGTGACCTGCGTCATTCACCTCGACCACGTCGCCGGCGGCCTCCATGCCCGGCGTGAACGGCAATGGCGGCTTGAGCTGATACTCGCCCGCCGCCATCAGCACGTCGGGAAAGTTGATGCCCGCGGCGCGGATCGCGACGCGCACCTCGCCCGGCTTCAATGGTGCGGACGAAAATGTTTCCAGCCGCAAGCGCTCGGGCGGGCCGAGCTCGCGGCAGACGACGGCTCTCGGCATCAGGCTGCCCGCTCCTTCTTGCGCTCCAACGCCTCGCGGATCAGCGGCAAGCGGTCGTTGCCGAAATACATATCGGTCTTGTCGATGAAGATGGTCGGCGAGCCGAAGCCGCCGCGCGCCATCACTTCGTCAGTGTTGGCCTTGAGCTGGTCCTTGATCGCCTGCTCACTGACGCCGGCGAAGAATTTTGCCGGATCGATGCCGACCTTGTTGCAGATCTCGGTCAGCACCGCATCCTGCGAAATGTCCTTGTCGTCGCCCCAATAGGCCTCGAACACCGCGCGCGCGAATGGCAGCATCTTGTCGTTGCCGAGCCAGATGCAGCCGCGCATCGCCTTGACGCTGTTCACGGGAAATACAGTCGGCGGCATCTTGATCGCAAGGCCAGCCGAGCGTGCCCAGTCGGAGAGGTCCTTCTTCATGTAGCGCGCCTTCAGCGGCACCGGCGTTTCACGCGAGGCATAGACGCTCGGATTGACGGTGTTGAAGATGCCGCCGACCAGGATCGGCCGCCAGGAAATCTCGGTGCCGAACTCCTTTGCCAGCGGCTGGATGTTGTGGAAGGCGAGATAGGTCCAGGGGCTGGAGCAGTCGAAGAAGAATTCGATCATGATGGCGTTTCCTGTTGTGATATCGCTTGTGTCCATTTTCGTCATTCCGGGATGCGCCGCAAGGCGCAGGCCCGGAATCCATTGATCCGCATACACCAACGGCGAAATGGATTCCGGGCTCGCGACTTCGTCGCGCCCCGGAACGACGGGTAGTTACTGCTTCCCCAACATCTCCTTGGCGCGCTGGCCGAACATGTTCTTGCGCGCGTCCTCGTCGAACGGTTCCTTGACGAACTTGCCGATCGCGAGCCCCGCCTGCACCTGCGGCCGGGCGCGCACCAGGGCGTACCAGCGCTTGATGTTCGGGTAGTCGTCGAGCGTAAAACCCTGCGCCTTGTGGGTCATGGTCCAGGGAAAGCAGGCGATGTCGGCGATCGAATAGTCGCCGGCGATGTAGGCGCCGGTCTTGCCGAGCTCACGGTCGAGCACGCCATAGAGCCGCGCCGCCTCGTCGCGGTAGCGCTCGATCGCATAGGGGATCTTTTCGGCGGCGTAGAGCGCGAAATGGCCGTGCTGGCCGAGCATCGGCCCGAGCCCGCCCATCTGCCACATCACCCACTGGATGACCCCCGAGCGGCCGCGCATATCCGTGGGCAGGAAGCGGCCGGTCTTCTCCGCCAGGTAGATCAGGATCGCGCCGGTCTCGAACACCGAGAACGGCTCACCGCCGTCGGCGGGCGCATGGTCGACGATCGCCGGAATCCGGTTGTTCGGGCTGATCGCCAGAAATTCCGGGCGAAACTGCTCGCCGGCGCGGATATTGACGGGGATGACCTGATAGGGAAGCCCGAGTTCCTCCAGCATGATCGAGATCTTCCAGCCGTTCGGCGTCGGCGCGTAGTGGAGGTCGATCATGGTTTCCCCAAAGGTCCCGTCATAAAGACGTTTGTTGTTCTGTACCTCGATCATAAGACATGGCAGACAGGCGCTCAATCCGAACCGAGGGAGGCCAGACATGCTGTTTCCGACCACGATCGCAGGCTCCTTGCCGAAACCGGAATGGCTGGCCGAACCCAACACGCTGTGGGCGCCCTGGAAGGCGCAAGGCGACGAGCTTGTGCGCGCCAAGCGCGACGCCACCCTGCTGGCGCTCAAGCTGCAGGAAGATGCCGGGATCGATCTCGTCACCGAGGGCGAGCAGGCGCGCCAGCATTTCGTTCACGGCTTCCTGGAAAAGGTCGAGGGTATCGATTTCGCCCACAAGGTTGAGATGGGCATCCGCAAGGACCGCTATAAGGCCATGGTGCCGCAGGTGGTCGCGCCGCTGCAGCTCAAGGGCCGTGTCCATGCCGATGAAGCCCGCGTCGCCCGCACCCACACGACGCGCAAGCTCAAATTCACCCTGCCTGGCCCGATGACCATCATCGACACCATCGCCGACAAATATTACGGCGACCGGGTCAAGATGGCCTTCGCCTTTGCCGAGCTCCTGAATGAAGAGGCGAAGGCGCTGCAAGCCGACGGCGTCGACATGATCCAGTTCGACGAGCCCGCCTTCAACGTCTACATGGACGAAGTCCGCGACTGGGGCATCAAGGCGCTGGAGCGCGCCGCAGAGGGGCTGACCTGCGAGACCGCTGTGCACATCTGCTACGGCTACGGCATCAAGGCCAACACCGACTGGAAGCAGACGCTGGGCAGCGAGTGGCGGCAATATGAGGAGACCTTTCCTGTGATCGACAAGAGCGCGATCCAGCAGGTCGCGATCGAATGCCGCAACTCCAAAGTGCCGATCGAGCTGCTCGCGCTGCTGCCGGGCAAGATCGTCCAGGCCGGCGTGATCGATGTCGGGAGCGACGTGGTCGAGACCGCGGAAGACGTGGTTGAGGTGATCGAGGCGGTCGCGAAGTTCGTGCCGAAGAGCAACATCGTCGCCACCACTAATTGCGGCATGGCGCCGATGCGGCGCGACATCGCGGAAGCCAAGCTGATGGCGCTCGGCGCAGGCGCTAAGCTGGCGCGGCAGCGGCTCGGCTGACGCCGGTCGCATTGAGCTCCGTAGCCCGGGTGAAGCGCACAGGCTGGGCAAGAATTTCGCGGATTTCGGGAAGTTGAGGTACGATTCGCGGATGGTGAATCGTCTTTACAAGACC
>NZ_JBEGDB010000153.1:0-18418 GCF_043638955.1 Bradyrhizobium sp. 31Argb
TGCGCCAATACTGGATGCCGATCCGCTACGCACGCGCCCGCTGATCACTGCGGACGTGGGAGCTCTTACCGCTTACGTTTATTGGTGTCCCTGGAGCGGTTCCAGTCAGGCTGATGGATGAAGAGGTCGCCGACTTTCACGCGCTTCAAGTCGATGGCGTCGTAGGACCCTTCCAAGATTGATAACCGGTCCTCGATCCGTGCCGTATGAATCGTCAGTGCTCCATCTGGCTTCTCTGCATCGAATGGCGGCGGATTGGGACCCACATGGTCCGGTCCGACCTTCTTCGCGGTAACCGATACTTTATTCAGCAGGAAATGCTTGGCCGCTACCAATTGCATCTTGATGCTTGCCAAGTGGGAGTTCTCCAACCTGAGATCACCATCAAGGGTCGTATTCTGGATTACGAACCTCTCGACGTATGCGTTTTGTATATCCAGCGATTTCAGCGCCGCGGTGTCGATAACGAGTCGGTCGGTACTGAACCCGAACAACCTGAGCGGCACGTTCCACGTGTGATGCCTCAATTCCGGGTCGCCGAAAATCATCGCCAGAAATTTGCTGCTGAGCGTTCGCGATTCGTCGGTGGCCAGCTTCTCGGGGTTCTCATTGTTCGCCTTTCGAAGAGCTTCAAGCTTCTGCCGGTACACGGCATCGCGCTTGGGTGAATCCTTGTCCCCCTGTCTGTCCGCGTAGTCGTTCGCTTCCTTCTCGTCGAAATCGACGTTGAGATGCCGGCAGATTTGTTGCCATGCCCATACCTCAGGTTCCGACCAGGCGTCGGAAGCCTTCTTCTCGCACTTTTTTGCGTCGACAATGAAGACGGCGGTTGCTGTCGGGTCTTCCGATGGCGTGCCGTTAGGCTGATCCGCGGGTTTGAAGGTAGCCTGGGCAGCACACGTGGCAGAGGCCGAGATCAGGCAGATGCTGCAGCAGGCGACAAAAGCAACAACCGATCCCCGCTTACGCCAACGCTGTATCCATTCCAAACAAGCTGTGCTTTGCATGGCCGTGCCCTCCGGCATCGGATGGATCATCATCAATTTAACAGGAAACTCCCACAGGCAATGTGATCAGCTTCACACCGTTCGCGGTGTTCAGTACGGACTGCGGTGCGGGCATCTGCCTGATGCCCGAGGTCATCGCATCGATGCGATCGGCATGCTTCCGTTGCGAAGGCGGCGAATGCCTGGTTTGCGTCCAGAAGCGAACGTTCGCCCACGATCGGACAGAAGCAACTTTTTTCCTAAAGCCGTCGCCACCGTCGTTGATCGGTCATGGTCTCTGAGACAGAATTGGCCAATCGAAATTTGCGTGAATCGCTCCAAATCAGAAACTTATGACCAAGCCCGCGAGCAACGCCCCTATCGCCGAAATCTTCCATGCCTACTGGAAATCCGACTGGCGGGCGCTGTCGCTGGTGGCGGCGATCGTTTTCCTGTCGAGCGCGAGCGGCATCGCTGCGCCGTACCTGTTCTCCCGCCTGGTGGACCGGCTGACCAAGGAGACTGTTGTCTCGGACCTTCTATGGGCGTTCCTGCTCTACGCGGCGCTGGTGGGACTGGCCTCGGCGCTGCAGCGCGCGGTGCAACATCTGTCGGTGATGACGGCCGAAAACCTCGGATTCATCGTAAGCACGCGGTTCTTCGAACGCATCTTGAGGAAAAGATCCGACTTCTTCGTCGAGCATAACCCGGCCGAGATCCAGACTGCCGGCGCCCAGGGGCGCGGCGCACTGACGACGATCATGCACATCGCGCTGATCGTGTTCATCCCGGGCGCGACGCAGATCGCCCTCACGCTCGTCACCCTCGGCGCTCTCTTGAGTATCGAGGTCGTGGCGATCGTCGCCGCTTACGGCGCCGCCATGATCACGATGACATTCGTCTCGACGCGTCGATCGCAGGCCCTTCTCGACGCTGCCGTCTCGGCTGCGCAGGAAAATGCTCGATTCGTCGGCAACGCGATGAACGCGATGGAGACGTTGCGTCATCTCGGCAGTCATGCATGGATGAGCAGCCGCTTTACCGAGAAGGCTCGTGCGGTAAAGGATAGCTGGCGGGCT
Organism: Bradyrhizobium sp. 31Argb; assembly: GCF_043638955.1. NCBI lineage: Bacteria > Pseudomonadati > Pseudomonadota > Alphaproteobacteria > Hyphomicrobiales > Nitrobacteraceae > Bradyrhizobium > Bradyrhizobium sp. 31Argb. The sequence goes on from NZ_JBEGDB010000153.1 coordinate 2,066, forward strand.
TACACATTCCGTCGCGCCGGCTCGTCGGCCCTGTTGGGCCTGGGTCTCTCGATCCAATTCGCCGTCAATTTCCTGCTGTTGCTGCCTCGCTATCAGGCCGGAGCGACGACGGTCGGCGATATCGTGCTGTTCAACGCCCTGTTGCTCCAGCTCAACCTGCCTTTCGAGATGATCGCCCAGACGATGGATAGTTTCGCGCGTTCCCGAGCGCAACTCATCCCGCTCGCCGACATGTGGCGGGCTCCCGAAGAGAGTGAATCCTTGCATGCAGAGACCTTCGTCCCCCGAGAGGGACGCATCATCTTCGACGATATCAGGTACGATTACGGCAACGGTCGTGGGGTCGATGGGATCAGCTTTACGGCGAGCCGCGGCTCCATCACGTTTATCGTAGGCGAGACCGGCTCCGGAAAGTCGACCATCTTCAAGCTCGCGCTGAAATCCATCGAGCCGCATTCAGGTCGCATTCTCGTCGACGACATCGATCTCCTGCGCATCGCGCGCGCTGACTGGTACCGCGCCATAGCGGTTGTGCCTCAGGACGTCGTGCTGCTCAACGAAAGCCTTGCAGACAACATCATTCTGGGCCGCACACGAGATGAGGCCCGGCTTCGTGACGTCTCGGAAAAGGCGGCTATCCTGTCGTTCATCGATGCGCTCCCGGAGGGCTTCGAGACCAGGGTCGGCGAACGCGGCCTGAAGCTATCGGGCGGAGAGCGCCAGCGCATCGCGATCGCCCGCGCTTTGTATGGCAACCCGACCGTTCTTTTCCTCGACGAGGCGAGCTCTGCGCTCGATGACGCAACCGAGCGGGACATCATGAACCACGTTCGTACCCTCGTTCGCGATGTCACGGTGCTGGCCATCACGCACCGAAGGTCCGTTCTTGGCGAGGCGGACAATGTCGTGGACTTAAGCGATCCCGGGCAATCCCGCACCCCAGGGATTCCCGCATTGGCGCCGCTGTTAAAGGATTAGCACCGTAGCCCGGGTGGAGCGGAACGCGTAACCCGGGGCCGTTCGCAAACGCCGGTACAGATTTCCCGGGTTACGCGTTCCGCTCCACCCGGGCTACAAGCTACAGGCCGTAAGTCGGCACGACTCCAGCCGCCCTGCGAGCGGAACCAGGCCTCGCCGGGATCGTTGACTCCGCGGACAATGACGCGGGTAGAACGAGATGACGACCGACAGGCAGCGCAGATACAGGAAGGATCTTCTGATCGCATCCGCCCTGTTTGTGGGCGGACTTGTGATTTCGACCGCTTCGCTGGTCGAGATTGCCGCGCGCCAATCCGAGGAGGTGGCGCAGGCAACGCCGCCAGTGCAGTCGTCCCCGCCCGAGCCGCAGACGAAGCCAGCCGAATCAAAGCCGGGCGGCGAGCGGCCGACCACGCCGGCGCCCGAACCCGCACGTCCCGACCCGCAGGCACAGAAGGCCGGCGCGCAGCCCGCGCTGCCACCCGCGCCCGCGGAAAAGACCGCGCCGCCGGTCCAGCAGAAGTGATTTCCTCGCGTTCCCAGGACCGGCCTGAACGGACCCTGCCGAATTTACAGTCTCGCCTGCGTCCCTCTGCCGCCGCATAATCCTGGTCGCCAGCGACACGCCAACGACCTATGGGGTCAGCAGATGAAGATCGACGACGTCAGGCGAAGTGCCTATTCGATGCCGCTCACCAGCCCCGCGTTTCCGCCGGGGCCCTATCGCTTCTTCAACCGCGAATATTTCGTCATCACTTACAGGACCGATCCCGAAGCGCTCGCCGCCGTGGTGCCGGAGCCGCTCGAGGTCGCCGAGCCCGTGGTGAAATATGAGTTCATCCGGATGCCCGACTCCACCGGCTTCGGCGACTACACCGAGACCGGTCAGGTGATCCCCGTTCGCCTGAAAGGGGAGGAAGGGGCTTACACCCACGCGATGTATCTGGACGACGAAGGGCCGATCGCCGGCGGCCGCGAGCTCTGGGGATTTCCGAAGAAACTGGCGAGGCCGAAGATCGAGGTCGAGAGCGACGTGCTGGTCGGCACGCTGCATTACGGCTCGGTGCTCTGCGCCTCCGGCACCATGGGCTATAAGCACCGCCCCGTCGATCATGACGCCGTGCTGAAGAGCATGAAGGCGCCGAACTTCATCCTGAAAATCATCCCGCATGTTGACGGCAGCCCGCGCATCTGCGAACTCGTACGCTTTCATCTCGAAGACATCACGCTGAAGGAAGCCTGGACCGGTCCTGCCGCCCTCGGCCTGTTTCCGCACGCGCTCTGCGACGTCGCGCGCCTGCCGGTGCGCGAGGTCGTCTCCGCCCTGCATTTCAAGGCGGACCTGACGCTGGGGCTCGGCACGGTGGCGTTCGATTATATGGCGAAGTGACGAAGGCGGCGGCGCGAGACTCCCGATCTCGTCATGGCCGGGCTTGACCCGGCCATCCGCGTCTTGGCCAACCGAGGCAGAGTGTGAATGCGCGGCGCGAGGCCGCGCATGACCGTCCGAGCCGCAGCGCCAGCCCGGCATGCGTCACGGATCACCGATCAGGTGGCGCTATCCACGGGCGGCTGCGCTGTGGCTTTAACCGCCGAAGATTGGGGGCGCGACAAGAGTGCTATTAGTGCCGAAAGACTCAGTCCGGCCGATACGATCACTATCGATCGGCCTAGGGTATCTATAAGCAGTCCGAACCCAAGGGGCGCGAACGCTTGGCAAATGCGGGATGGTGCGCCGATCAAGCCAAGCCGATAGGCGTAGTTCTCCGGTCCGAAAATCGCCAACGGGAGCGTTCCCCGTGCGATGGTCAGGATACCATTGCCGGCCCCATGTAGCAGAGCGAAAGCGGCGGCCGCACCACCGCCGAAAATGCCGATTGCGCACGCTCCGATGGGATGAGTGATACAGGCAAGTCGTGTCGAGACGAGCGGGTGAAAACGATTAAGAAGGCTTGCTTCTATCATACGGGCTGCGACTTGGGCGGGTCCGATCATCATGCCGGCGAACACCGCCTGCGCTGGCGTCGCACCGAATGCTTCGACGATCCGTGGCAGATGCGCGGCCATCGCCGATGTCACCGTCCAAGCGGCCGCGAACGCGAATGAGAGCAGGACCATGGTTCGGTCGATCGGAATATGCGGCTTCGTCACGGGTCCTTCTGAGCGGACCGGTTTTGCCGCGCTGGGCAGCGCGAGATTGAGGGGTAGACCGATAACGACGTGCGCGATCGCCCAAGCGTAGCAGGTTTCCCGCCAACCGATCGTCTCGAGCCCGAACGAACTCAGTGGCCAGCCGACGGTACTGGCAAAGCCGGCAATCAGCGTGATGCCGGTGATCGAGGCGCGTGCGTCGCTGCCGTAGATGCGTCCCAACGCTCCAAACGCCGCATCGTAGAGTCCGAGGCCCATGCCGATGCCGAGCAGGAGCCACGCCGCCGACATCGCCCACACAGAAGCCGATGCGCCAAGCAACGCGAGCCCGGCTGCAAGAACCACATTCGAGATACAGAGGACCTGCCTCCCTCCGACGCGGTCGATCTGGCGGCCGACGCGTGGACCCAGTAATCCGGAGATGACAAGGGACGTCGAGAAGGCCGCGAAGAACCAGTTGGTCGAAATTCCGAGATCGCGGGCGATCGGATCTGCCAGGATCGCCGGCAGATAATAGCTCGATCCCCAGGCCAGCGTTTGGGCGGTCCCAAGCGCGGCGACCACCCGCAAGCGTTGTCTGTCCACTTCCGCGTCCTCAGGAGCAGCCGCATCCGGACTTGCCGGCGGCCTTCGCCACGGCATCGTCGGAGCAGCAGGCGTCGATGCCGGCCGGTGCCGGCCCGCCGCAGCAGCCGGATGCAGCGATCCCGCCGTCAACGCCGCCGCGCGTGCAGACGCCGGTTTCGGGGAGTTCGAGTTCGACGCGCTCGGCGGCTTCTTTGTCGCCAGCGATATTGGCGGCGATCGAGCGCACCTGTTCGTAGCCGGTGATCATCAGGAAGGTTGGCGCCCGACCGTAGGATTTCATGCCGGCGAAGTAGAAGCCCGGATCGTCCTGCTGCAGTTCGCGCGCGCCGTGCGGGCGCACGGTGCCGCAGGAGTGCTCGTTGGGATCGATCAGCGGTGCGAGCGCGACCGGCGCCTCGATCGCGGCATCGAGCCGGAGCCGAATCTCGCTGAGGAAGGAGTGGTCCGGACGGAAGCCGGTTGCGATGACCAGCTCGTCGGCGACGACGCTGCGTCCACAGCAGGCTGACGAAGTCGCGATCCGAAGCCGGCCGTCGATCGGCGAGATCGCCGAGACGGAAAATTCGGCCTCAACCTGCACCTGGCCTGATGCGACCAGCGAGGCGAAGTGGGTGCCGAGTTCGCCACGCGCCGCCAGCTTGTCGTTCGCGCCGCCTCCGAAGGTTTTGGCAGGATCATTGCCGCGGAGCAGCAAGATCGGGCGGGTGCCCGGCACCTGACGGGCCAGCGTCGCCAGGTCGGTCAGGGTACCGATCGCCGAATGTCCCGCGCCAAGTACGGCGACGGCTTTGCCAGCGTAGCGGTCGCGGTCTTTGCCGAGCACGTCCGGCATGCCGTAGGCGATCTTCGCTTGGGCCTCTCGTTCGCCGATCGCCGGAAGGCCGTTGGCGCCGGCGGGATTCGGCGAGAACCACGTTCCGGATGCGTCGATGACGGCATCGGCGCGGAGGGTCTCAGGCCCCTTGCCGTTCTGGTAGCGTATCTCAAAGGGTGCAGCCTCTCGGCCCTTCGTCCTCGCCTTGTCAAAGCCGGCACGGGCAATGGCGGTGACGCGGCTCGATGTGCGGATAGTGTCCTTCAGGTGCGTGCGCGTCGCGAGCGGTACAAGATACTGGGCCAGGAGTTCGCCGCCGGTCGGATAGACCTGTGGGTCCGGCGAATTCCAGCCTGTTGGCGCGAGCAACCGGAAAAGAGCTGGACGTGTTGCCATTGACGGACCGCATGTCCGGCTTCTGGTCCGGACTCGAGCACGACGGGCGTCATGCCGCGCTCTAACACGTGCGCGGCCGCAGCCAGGCCGACGGGGCCGGCTCCTATGATCGCGACCGTCTTTCCTGCGCTCATTTCCCGCTCCTATCCTTCTAGAATTATCGAATGAGTTGGCAAAAAAATCAGGCCGCTGTCTGCGCTTTCTCGCATTGGGTCTCGTCGACGCAGCACTCGGCAACGAGGAAATCCACCAAACCCTGCATGGTGTCGTATTCGGCGTGGCAAACCAGCGTCGTGCTCTCGCGCACCTGCGAGATCAGACCGACGGAGACGAGCGTCTTGATATGGTGCGACAGTGTCGAGGCCGGAACCTTGAGCCGCTCCTGCAGGCGCCCGACCGGCATGCCTGCACGTCCGGCGCGGACCAGCGCGCGATAGATTTTCAACCTGGTCGGGTTGCCTAGCGCTTCGAGGCGGGCTACTGCATCATCGATCTTCACGAAGTGCAGGATGAGCGCGGACAGTGTATTTGTCAAACTGTATTTCTGGAATATTGGAAATAGTGCCGGTCCACCGGTCTCCTTGCACGCGGATTTTTTGAGTTGACTCCATCCGATATTTCCATAAATCTGGATATATGGAAACTGAAGAAGCAGTCTTGGCCCTCGCGGCCCTCTCACAAGCGACCCGCCTTGAGGCCTTCCGGACGTTAGTCAGCCACGAACCTGACGGCCTTGCGGCTGGCGATCTTGCCCGTCTGCTCGAAGTTCCGCCGAACACGCTGTCGGCGCATCTGTCGATTTTAACCCGCGCGCGGCTTGTGACATCCGAACGGCATAGTCGCTCGATCGTCTATCGCGCCAATCTGGCTGAATTCCGCGACGTCGCCGTGTTCCTGCTCCGGGATTGCTGCGACGGGCGACCGGAGGTCTGCACGCCGGTCGTCGAAAGTCTGCAGTCCTGTTGTTCTCCGAAGCGAAAGGAGCGAACCCGTGGCTGACAACCTCTACAACGTCCTGTTCCTCTGCACCGGTAACTCGGCGCGCTTGGGCGCGAAGCAGCCAACGCCGAGGGCCGGCTGATGGAGGCCTTCGACCTTTCGCGACGCTTGGCGGCCGAGGCATTGGGCACCGGAATTCTCGTCGCCACCGTGGTCGGGTCCGGCATCATGGCCGAGACCCTGACCAAAGATGTCGCTCTCGCGCTTCTCTGCAATACGCTGCCGACTGGCGCAATCCTGGTTGTGCTGATCAGCGTGCTCGGACCGATCTCCGGAGCGCATTTCAATCCAGCCGTAACGCTCGTCTTCACCGGCAAACGCGAGTTGCCGGCGAATGAGGCTGCACTGTATGCGATAGCGCAGATCGCAGGTGGCATCGCCGGAACGATGGCCGCGCATTTGATGTTCGCTCTGCCGGTGATCGACGTCTCGACCAAAATGCGGACAGGTGGACCGCAATGGTTTGCGGAGGCCGTGGCAGCTTTTGGCCTGATCACAACGATTCTGGCTGGCATCCGTTTTCAGCGCGCCGCCGTTCCCTGGCTGGTGGGCCTGTACATTACGGCCGCGTACTGGTTTACCGCCTCGACATCGTTCGCCAATCCAGCAGTGGCGATCGCGCGTTCACTGACGAACACGTTTGCCGGCATTCGCCCGACAGATTTGCCTGGCTTCATACTTGCGGAACTATGCGGAGCGCTCGTCGGCATGCTGTTGATGATTTGGCTGCTCGGGCGACCTCATGCGCGCACGGTCCCAATCGCGGAGACAACCAGATGAGCGTCACCATTTATCACAACCCGGATTGCGGCACGTCCCGCAACACGCTTTCCATGATCCGGCAGAGCGCCGCCGAGCCCACCGTCATCGAGTATCTCAAGACGCCCCCCTCGCGCGAGACGCTCAAGGAATTGATCGCCGCGATGGGCATCCCGGTGCGTGCCCTGCTGCGAGAGAAAGGCACGCCTTACAAGGAGCTTGGCCTCGACGATCCGAAATGGTCCGACGACCAACTGCTGGATTTCATGATGGCGCATCCCATCCTGATTAACCGTCCCATCGTGGTCACCCCGAAGGGCGTCCGGTTGTGCAGGCCGTCCGAGGTCGTGATCGACCTCTTGGACAATCCAGTCGGACGTTTCGTGAAGGAGGATGGCGAGGTGGTCGAAGGCCGCTGATAAATCCGCGTTCCGGGCGGTCACCTGAAGAGCTCTGACGTGCAACTGCACATCAGAGCTCAATGCTGTCAGGTCTCCTAGAATGACGAGAGGAGAGCGCGCGTCAGCGCACCAGCACGTTCCGGAACTGCCAGGGATCGGAGGTGTCGATATCCTCCGCGAACAGGCCGGGCCGGTCGGCGAGCGGGGTCCAGTCGGTGTAGAAACCCTTCACCGGGCCGAGATACGGCCGCTGGATTTCCAGGCAGCGGTGAAAATCCAGCTCGTCGGCTTCGACGATGCCGGCTTCTGGATTCTCCAGGGCCCAGACCATGCCGGCGAGCACGGCCGAGGACACCTGCATGCCGGTGGCGTTCTGGTAAGGCGCGATCTGGCGGGTCTCCTCGATCGAGAGCTGCGAGCCGTACCAATAGGCGTTCTTGGCGTGGCCGTAGAGCAGCACGCCGAGCTCGTCGATGCCGTCCTCGATCTCGTTCTCGTCCAGGATGTGCCATTTCGGCTGCATCCGCCCCGCAGCGCCGAACATCTCGTGCAGCGACAGCACGGCGTCGTTGGCCGGGTGGTAGGCGTAGTGGCAGGTCGGGCGATAGATCACCTTCTCGCCGTCGCGCACGGTGAAATAATCCGCAATCGAGATCGACTCGTTGTGGGTGACCAGGAAGCCGTATTGCGCGCCTGGAGTCGGGCACCAGGAGCGCACGCGGGTGTTGGCGCCGGGCTGCAGCAGATAGATCGCGGCCTGGCAGCCCTTCGCGTGCGTGCGGCCGTTCTCCGGCATCCACTTCTCGTTGGTGCCCCAGCCGAGTTCGGCCGGCTGCAGGCCCTCGGAGACGAAGCCCTCGACCGACCAGGTGTTGACGAAGACGTTCATCGGCTTCGGCTTCTTCGAGCGCTGGGTGTCACGCTCGGCGATGTGGATGCCCTTGACGCCGAGCTTGTGGGCGAACTGGCCCCAGCCCTCGCGGCTCTTCGGCTCGTTGAATTCGACGCCGGTGTCGCGGGCGATGTTGAGCAGCGCCTGCTTGACGAACCAGGACACCATGCCGGGATTGGCGCCGCAGGTCGAGACCGCGGTGGTGCCGCCCGGGTTCTTGCGCTTGGCTGCAAGCAGCGTCTCGCGCAGCGCGTAGTTCGAGCGCCCTTCGGTGCCGATGTTCTTGTCGAAATAGAAGCCGTGCCACGGCTCGATCACGGTGTCGACATAGAGCGCGCCGATCTCGCGGCACAGCGTCATGATGTCGACCGAGGAGGTGTCGACCGAGAGGTTGACGCAGAAGCCCTGACCCCCGCCGGCGGTCAGGAGCGGCACCAGCAGTTCGCGGTAATTGTCGCGGGTGACGCCATCCTTGATGAAGCGCACGCCGTGCTTCCTGGCGAGCTCGCCGTCCTCGTGCGGGTCGATGATGACGAAGCGCGACTTGTCATAATCGAAATGCCGCTCGATCAGAGGCAGCGTGCCTTTGCCGATCGAGCCGAAGCCGATCATGACAATGGGGCCGGAAATCTTGGCGTGGATCTGCGAGGAGGGGCTCATCATTTTCTCCAGGAGATGGCTCGAGCGGGTGGATGGTTGGTGGACGTTAATGGATCAGGCAGTGCGTCGTTTCGCGGTGACTTCGATTTCGACCTTCATCTCGGGCTTGTAGAGCCCTGCGACGATCAAGAGTGTGGCGGCCGGGCGGATGTCGCCGAGGAACTCGCCGCAGACCGCGAAGTGGGCATCCGCGTCCTTGGCGTCCGTCAGGTAGTAGGTCGCGCGGACGATGTCGGCCAGCGCGAAGCCGCCTTCCTTCAGGGCGGCCTCGATGGTCTTGAAACAGTTCCGTGACTGGCTCGTGACATCATCAGGCATCGTCATCGTCGTGTAGTCATAGCCGGTGGTTCCAGCGACGAAGGCGAAATCGCCGTCGATCACGGCGCGGCTGTAGCCGGCAGTCTTCTCGAAAGGCGAGCCGGTCGAGATCAGGCGGCGGGACATTCAGGACCTCCTATTCTCAGCGTTGCGCGACATAAGGGTACTTGCGCGGGTTTACGGGATTTTCCCGCCCGCGCAACCTTCGGTTCTGGTTTCGCGGGTTAGCGGGAGTGCTGGGTCGTGTCGGCTGTCGGAGCGGACGGCGAACTCCAGCGGCGCACGAAGATGTCCCTGACGATCATGACCGAGATCAGGATCAGGACGATGGTGGTGATGACGCTGCGCAGAACTGGACGCGCGACGTCGCTGGTTGCGGGAAGATCTTCGGCCATGATCGCAACCGTCACGCGGCCTGCGGCACGGCGCGCAATACCTTCGCGCGTGCCTTGCGTTTGAGCAGCAGTGCGCCGGTCGCGGCGACCATGCCGCAGGCGCCGTCGAGCGCGCCCTCGGAGAGCTCGAGGCCGAGCAGCCGCTCGCGCTCGAACGGGCCGGGCGCCGCCACGTCGCCCACCTTCTCGGGCGAGAAGCCGAAGCGGGCGTAGTAGGGCGCATCGCCGAGCAGGATCACCGCGCCATGGCCGCGCGCCCGCGCGACCTCGATCGCGCGCTCCATCAGCGCAGCCCCGACGCCGAGGCCGCGGCAGGTGGAATCCACCGCCAGCGGCCCCAGCATCAGCGCGGGTCTGCCCCCGGCGCTGACGTGCCACAACCGCAACGTTCCGACCAGCCGGCCGCTCGCGATCGCCGACAGGGCAAGGCCTTCGGCGGGCGCGCGTCCGTCGCGCAGGCGCTGGCATGTGCGCTGATGGCGGTTCTCGCCAAAGCAGGCATCCAGCAGCATTTCACGCGTCTCGACGTCCGAGGAACGTTCCGCACGGATCACGAACGGAGCGGCGCTCGGGGTGAGGGCAACGGTGGTCTTCCGCAAAGCAGTCATGGCACGTCAGTCCCCGCTTCCAGCGGCGGGGCGCACCGGTGGAAGCGTCGTTCAGAGAGTTCGGAAATGTCGGGGAGGGAGCCGGCAGGCCGGTTCCCTGGTTCGTCGATCCTTAAAGGCGGATCAGATGTGGTAGGTCCTCAACGGCGGGATGCCGTTGAAGGCCACGGACGAGTAGGTCGACGTATAGGCGCCGGTGCCTTCGATCAGCAGCTTGTCGCCGATCTCGAGCGTCACCGGAAGCGGATACGGCAGCTTCTCGTACAGCACATCGGCCGAATCGCAGGTCGGGCCAGCGAGCACGCACGGCGTCATGTCCGCCCCGTCATGCGGGCTGCGGATCGCATAACGGATCGACTCGTCCATCGTCTCGGCGAGACCGCCGAACTTGCCTATGTCGAGATAGACCCAGCGCACCTCGTCCTCGTCGCTCTTCCTGGAGATCAGAACGACTTCGGTCTCAATGATGCCGGCATTGCCGACCATGCCGCGGCCAGGCTCGATGATCGTCTCCGGGATCTGGTTGCCGAAATGCTTGCGCAGCGCGCGGAAGATCGACCGGCCGTACTGCACGACCGGCGGAACGTCCTTCAGGTACTTGGTCGGGAAGCCGCCGCCCATGTTGACCATGGACAGGTTGATCCCGCGCTCGGCGCAGTCACGGAACACGGTCGAGGCCATCGCCAGCGCGCGGTCCCACGCCTTCACCTTGCGCTGCTGCGAGCCGACATGGAAGGAGATGCCGACGGGCTCCAGGCCCAGCCGCTTGGCGAGGTCGAGCACGTCGACCGCCATCTCCGGGTCGCAGCCGAACTTGCGCGACAGCGGCCATTCGGCGCCGGCGCAGTCATAGAGGATGCGGCAGAACACCTTCGCGCCAGGCGCGGCACGGGCGACCTTCTCGACCTCGGCGGCGCAGTCGACCGCGAACAGGCGAATGCCGAGCGCAAAGGCACGCGCGATGTCGCGCTCCTTCTTGATCGTGTTGCCATAGGAGATGCGGTCCGGCGTCGCGCCTGCGGCCAGCGCCATCTCGATCTCGGCAACGGTCGCGGTGTCGAAGCAGGAGCCGAGCGCGGCGAGCAGCGACAGCACTTCCGGCGCCGGGTTGGCCTTCACCGCGTAGAACACGCGGCTGTCCGGCAACGCCTTGGCGAAGCTCTGGTAGTTGTCGCGCACGACTTCGAGGTCGACGACGAGGCACGGCTCGGTGTCGAGGCCCTCGCTGCGGCGGTGACGCAGGAATTCCTGGATGCGCTCGGTCATGGCACTCTCCCAACGACCCCAGCGACGGGGCCGCATTTCAAGAACAAGACGTCGGATAGGAGCCCTCTGGCCGCATCGCGCGATGGAGGCGCAACGAAGCCAAAAAACTCAAACCAGACTGTGCTGCCGTGGATTGGTTGGGAGATTTCCCGCCCGCTCACCTGGCAATGAAGGACAAGCCTTTTCAGTAGCCCGCGCCGGCGTTGGAATGCCGGTAGAGACCAAAAAAGCCCGCTCCGTCGTTGCTTTAAGTCGCGTCCCCCGTTGAGAGCGGGGTGCGCCGGTTCGCCTCCGGCTGCCAGTCACGGTTGCAAGAGATGGAGAGACCTTCATCGGCATCCCTTGAGAGAGATGCTGGCCGCATCAGAGGCGACCCTCGGTTCTTCATCCCTTGGCGGCTGTCCGGCCTCTTGTCCGGATACCTACCGACTGACACACGACCACAGGCACGTGCGAAATTGGGCAAGGTTGGAAATAAGTGTTTTGACTCAGCCGCGCAAGAATTTTTTTCCGATGCGCGCAGATTTCCCTAACGCGAGCTTGCGATCGTTTGTCGCTGCACGCGCGGAAGCGCCGAACATGAACGGCCGTTAAGAGAAGCTAGCAGTCGGCTGCGCGTTTGGAGCCTTCTGCCACAGTGTTTTCGCAGTCGCGCCTCACGCGCGCCGCGTGAACGGCTCGATGCGCTGCGCCGCGCGGATGAACGCGATCATCACGAGGACGCCGAGCGCGAACAGCACCGCTTGCAGGATGTGCGCGGCGGTGTCTTCGAGCCCGAACAGGATCGCGAGCGCCCAGCCGCCGGCGAAGGCCGCGCCGAACACTTCCGCGCCGATCAGGATCGCCGCGCTGATCACGGTGATCACGCTCGGCCAGACGATCTGGCGGTTGCCGGTGGAGGAGGGCTGCAGGCTCATGGAAGCAGGCTCATGGAAGAAGGTCCTTTTTGAGGGGCGCAATGTCCCTGAAATGGGCCCTGCGATCAAGCGCAAAAGGCCCAAAATTGCCGCAGGACATGGTATACATTGCCGCAATATCCGGGACAAAAACGGGATTTCGCATGTCGGCAAGCTCGCAAGTTTTAGGTGCCTCGCAAGGCTCGGCCAACCCGCTGCTGCAGGGCTGGCAGACGCCGTTCGAGACGCCGCCTTTCGACGAGATCAAGCCCGAGCATTTCCTCACCGCCTTCGAGCAGGCCTTTGCCGATCACTCCGCCGAGATCGCCGCGATCGTCCATGATCCGGCGGCGCCGGACTTCGCCAACACCATCACCGCGCTGGAGCGCTCCGGCAAGCTGCTCTCCAAGGTCGCGGCGGTGTTCTACGACCTGGTGTCGGCGCATTCGAACCCGGCGATCCTGGAGATCGACAAGGAAGTCTCCTTGCGGATGGCGCGGCACTGGAACCCGATCATGATGAATGCCGTGCTGTTCGGCCGCATCGCGCTGCTGCACCAGAACCGCGCCTCGCTCGGCCTGAGCGGCGAGCAGCAGCGGCTGCTGGAGCGCACCTACACCCGCTTCCGCCGCGCCGGCGCCGGCCTCGACGAGGCCGCAAAGGCGCGGATGGCCGAGATCAACGAACGCCTCGCCCATCTCGGCACCAGCTTCAGCCACCATCTGCTCGGCGACGAGCAGGAGTGGTTCATGGAGCTCGGCGAGGACGACCGTGCCGGGCTGTCGGACAGCTTTGTCGCCGCCGCCAAGGCTGCGGCGGAAGAGCGCGGGATGGCCGGCAAGGCGATCGTGACGCTGTCGCGCTCCTCGGTCGAGCCGTTCCTGAAAACCTCTGATCGCCGCGACCTGCGCGAAAAGGTCTTCAAGGCCTTCACCGCGCGCGGCGACAACGGCAACGCCCACGACAACAACGAGACCATCGTCGAGATCCTGGCGCTGCGCGAGGAGACCGCTGGCATCATGGGCTTCTCGAACTACGCCACCTACCGGCTCGAGGATTCCATGGCGAAAACGCCGGAGGCCGTGCGCGGCCTGCTGGAGCGGGTCTGGAAGCCGGCGAGGGCGCGGGCGCTCGCCGATCGCGACGCGATGCAGGCGCTGATCGCGGAGGAGGGCGGCAATTTCGCGCTCGCGGCCTGGGACTGGCGGTACTACGCCGAGAAGCTCCGGCAGATCAGCGCCAATTTTGACGACGCCGCGATCAAGCCATATCTCGTGCTCGACCACATGATCGAGGCCGCCTTCGACTGCGCCACCCGCCTGTTCGGCGTCACCTTCGAGGAGCGCAAGGATATCCCGGCCTGGCACCCGGACGTCCGGGTCTGGGAGGTCAAGGACCGCGACGGCAAGCACAAGGCGCTGTTCTATGGCGACTACTACGCCCGCCCCTCGAAGCGCTCCGGCGCCTGGATGACCTCGCTGCGCGACCAGCAGAAGCTCGACGGCGCGGTGGCGCCGCTCGTCATCAATGTCTGCAATTTCGCCAAGGGCGCGGGCGGCGAGCCGGCGCTGCTGTCGCCGGACGATGCCCGCACCTTGTTTCACGAATTCGGCCACGGCCTGCACGGCATGCTGTCCAACGTCACCTATCCCTCGCTGTCGGGCACCTCGGTGTTTACCGATTTCGTCGAGCTACCGTCGCAGCTCTACGAGCACTGGCAGGAGCGGCCGGAGGTGCTGCAGCGCTTCGCCAAGCACTACCAGACCGGCGAGCCGCTGCCGAACGACCTGCTGCAGCGCTTCCTCGCCGCGCGGAAGTTCAACCAGGGTTTTGCCACCGTGGAGTTCGTCTCCTCGGCGCTGATCGACCTCGAATTCCACACCCAGCCGGCCGAAGCCAGCCGCGACATCGGGGCCTTCGAGAAGCATGAGCTCGAGAAGATCGGCATGCCCGCCGAGATCGCGCTGCGGCACCGGCCGACCCAGTTCGGCCACATCTTCTCCGGCGACCACTACGCCGCCGGCTATTACAGCTACATGTGGTCGGAGGTGATGGATGCGGACGCCTTCGGCGCCTTCGAGGAGGCCGGCGACATCTTCGATCCCGCGACCGCAAAGCGCCTGCTCGACGACATCTATTCGTCGGGGGGCTCGCGCGATCCGGAGGAGGCCTACGTCGCCTTCCGCGGCCGCGAGCCGGAGCCGGATGCGCTGCTCCGCCGGCGCGGGCTGCTCGAGACGGCCGAGGCCGCCTGAAGTGAGGCGCATGTCCCGCAACTGGCTCGGCCTCTTGGTCGCCGGAGCCGTAATGTTCGGCACGGCCGCCGCACAAGCCCACCCGCATGTCTGGATCACCGCCAGGAGCGAGGTGATCTATGCGCCCGACGGCACCATCACCGGCGTCCGCCACGCCTGGACTTTCGACGACATGTTCTCGACCTATGCGCTGCAGGGCATCGAGGCCAAGATCAAGGGCGCCTACACCCGCGAGGAACTGGCGCCGCTCGCCCAGACCAATGTCGAGTCGCTGAACGAATACGCCTACTTCACCTTCGCCAAGGCCGACGGCAGGAAGCAGAAATTCACTGAACCGATCGACTATTTCCTCGAATACAACAACACGGAATTGACGCTGCACTTCACGCTGCCGGCGAAGACGCCGTTCAAGACCAGGCAGCTCTCGCTCGAAGTGTTCGACCCCGCCTTCTTCATCGACTTCAAATATGCCGACAAGGACCCGGTCAAGCTGGTCGGCGCACCGGCCGACTGCAAGCTGCAATTCCAGCGGCCGAATGACGGCACCGCGAGCGCGCAACAGCTCGGCGAGCAGAACTTCCTGAACGGCGATAGCTCCAACTTCGGCGCGATGTTCGCCAACAAGATCGTGGTGGAGTGCCCATGAAGCAGGGATCGTCTTTCGCGCGGGGCCTGGCGATTGCCGCCGTGGCGCTCGCAGCCTTCGTGCTGGCCGATGCCGCGATGCATGCGCTATCAGCGCAAAATCCGTTCGGGGCCCCGCGACGGGCGGCCGAGCCGCAGGTCGGCGGTATCATCGGCTGGCTGCTCGCCAAGCAGGGCGAGTTCTACCGAGAGATTTCTTCGACCATCCGTGCGGCCAAGACTGATGGCTATGCGGTCTGGACGCTGCTCGGGGTCTCCTTCGCCTATGGGATCTTCCATGCCGCCGGTCCCGGCCATGGCAAGGCCGTGATCTCCTCTTATCTCGTTGCCAACCGGGAAACCGCCTGGCGCGGCATCGCGCTGTCGTTTGCCTCGGCCCTGCTGCAGGCAGTCGTGGCCGTGGTGTTCGTCGTCATCGGCGCCTGGCTGCTCAACGCCACCGCGAAAACCTCGTGCGGCGCGGAAAAAGTGATCGAGATCGCCAGCTATGCCCTGATTGCGGCCTTTGGCGCGCGGCTGGTCTGGAGCAAGGGCGGCGGCTTCTTCCGCGCGCTGCAGGCGCATGTGCCGCAGCCGGCCATCGCCGGCGTCCCACTTCGTCGCCATGATCACGGTCACCATCATCGGGACCATCATCATGACGACAGCCATGATCATCATCACGATCACGGTCATGGCGTTGGGCACCAGCACGCCCACGCCCACGCCCACGCTCACGCCCATGTCCATGACGAGCATTGCGGCCATTCGCACGGGCCCGAGCCAAGCGAGCTCGCAGGCCCCGGCGGCTGGCGCCGCGGTTTGAGCGCGATCGTGACCGTCGGCATCCGGCCCTGCTCGGGCGCGATCCTGGTGCTGGGATTCTCGCTGGCCCAGGGCCTGTTCTGGGCCGGCATCGCCGCGACCTTCGTGATGGGGATCGGCACTGCGATCACGGTGGCGACGATCGCAATCCTCGCCGTCTCCGCCCGCGGCCTGGCGCAACGCGTCAGCGCCGGCCGTGACGGCAGCGGCATGCTCTTCATGCGCGGCATCGAGTTCGGCGCCGCCGGCTTGGTGCTGCTGTTCGGGCTGGGGCTGCTGTTCGGCTATCTCGCCACCGAGCCGCCGACCTGCGCCTATTTTATGTGACGAGCCGCGGAAGCGGCCTCGGGAGTTACCTCTCCCCGCTCTTCGCGGGGAGAGGGTTGGAGTGAGGGGCTCTCTCCGCGAATACAACTTCTACTTTTTTCGCGGAGACAGCCCCTCACCCCAACCCTCTCCCCGTAAGAACGGCTGTCATATTCGCACATCTTGCGAAGGAATTTGATCGCTGATTCCGTGAGTTGAACG
>NZ_JBEGDB010000154.1:0-18294 GCF_043638955.1 Bradyrhizobium sp. 31Argb
AAGGCTTCCTCCTAAAAGAAAGCCTTGAATCACGTTCAATCTGATTTGAGAATCCCAAGAGTCCACACGGCCTAGTGCGGCGCACAATCAAGTCAAGGGATATTGTGCATCGCACAAATTGTTCGAATTTGCCGTAAACCCCGGGTCTTTACGCAACGCTTAATTAAGCTTTTGGAAACTCGGCAGGCCTAACCTTGATTCCCGAACGGGTTCATCTTCCGACAGGCAGCCTGAAAACTGTTTGTGAACAGCATCTTAGCCAGAACAGCGACCCTGGCCGGCCGATGCAACCGGAGCCTCGTTTCCGGAAGCCATCGTCGAACAGGGGATGTCAGCGGCCCGTCGGGCACAATTTTGCCTCACGGGCCGGTGATCAAGATAGAAATTGGGACGGGGAAGTAAATGCTTCGTACAACTTTCGCTTCCTCGCGCGTCTTGCGAGTTGGCGTTCTCGGGCTCATCACCTTCACCACAGCGATCCTGATCTCCAGCGAGAGCGCCGAGGCGCGTCGCTCGCGCCACCGTCATCACGTGCGCTCTCATCAGGTGGATCGCGACAGCTATAGCCCCCAATTCTCCTCCATCATCGTCGACGGCAATTCAGGCTCGGTGCTGGCATCCAACAATCCCGATGGTCTTCGTCATCCGGCCTCGCTGACCAAGATCATGACGCTTTATCTGCTGTTCGAGCGCCTCGAAGCCGGCAGGATGAAGCTGGATACGGAGATGCAGGTATCGGAGCACGCCTCAGAACAGGCTCCCACCAAGCTTGGCCTCCGGCCCGGCCAGACCATCAGGGTCGAGGACGCCATCAAGGGCCTGGTGACGCGTTCCGCCAACGACGCCGCAGTCGTGATCGCCGAAGCCATTGGCGGCGATGAGGATGACTTCGCCAAGATGATGACGCGGAAGGCCCGTTCGCTCGGCATGAGCAAGACGGTCTACCGCAACGCCTCAGGCCTGCCCAACGATGAGCAGGTGACGACCGCGCGCGACCAGGCCACCCTCGGCCGCGCGATCCAGGATCGGTTCCCGCGCTACTATCGGTACTTCTCGACCTCCGTGTTCAATTATCGGGGACAGTCGATCCGCAATCACAACCACCTGCTCGGCAAGGTCGAAGGTATCGACGGCATCAAGACCGGCTACACCCGCGCCTCCGGCTTCAATCTCGTCAGCTCGATGCGCCGCGGCAATCGCCATCTGGTCGGCGTGGTGTTGGGTGGCCGCAGCGGCGGCTCGCGCGACGCCATCATGCGCAGCCTGCTCGCCGAGAATCTCGAGAAGGGCGCAACTATCCGCACCGCCGCCGCCATCACCGAGAAGAACGTCGCGGATGGCAATACCAATGTCGCGGAAGCTGATACTCCGTCCCGCGGCAACGACCAGCCGGCGCAAGTCACTTCCAGCGCCGCCGCCTCCGCTGAGCCCGCAATGGCAGCGCTCACGCCGGCGGCTCCGCGCCCGGCCGCAAAGGCATCGCTGATGGCCGCCGCGGCCGCCGCCCTTCCTCCGCCACCGGCGAAGGTTGAGCCAGCGGCGAGGCCGGAGCCCAAGTCAGAACCCGCGCCCCTGACCAACGGCGTGATCCAGAGCCAGCCGATGGCCATTATCCCGGGCTCGGCCGAGCCGATGAAGCCGGTCAAGGTGAAGACGGTTCAGGTCAAGGCCGGCACCACGAAGCTCGCCTCCGCCGCTCCGTCCCAGCCGGCGCCACCGATCACCAATGCGATCCCGGCGCGTCCGGAAGTGGCAGAGACCTCCAGCGCCGTTGTGGCGAGCGCCGATGTCGCCAAGACCGACGCGTCCAAGACCGAAGCCGCCAGACCCGCAGCCCGGACCGAAATGCCGCCGCAGCCCGCCGGGTTCGGCACCGGCAACGGCATCCTCGGCGTGTTGCCCGCGTCGAGCCTGCAGCAGCCCACCTCCTCGCCGCAGACGGTCGCCGCGTTCCAGCCGCAAGCGGTGCAGCCGGTCGCGGTCGCCAAGCCTACGCAGCCTGCCATGCACACCGGCTGGATCATCCAGGTCGGTGCGCTCGAAAGCGAGGACGAGGCGCGCCAGCGTATCGATCTTGCGCGCAACCAGTCGCGCGGCCTCCTCGGCAAGGCAGATCCCTTCACCGAGCCGGTCGTCGGCAAGGATAACCGCAAGCTTTATCGCGCCCGCTTTGCCGGCCTCGAGCGCGAGCAGGCCGAGGCGGCGTGCCGGACGCTGAAACGCGCCGACATCTCCTGCATCACCATCCGCAACTGATCTTTCGGCTAGAGCATTTTCGGTTCTGATTGAATCAGAACCGAAGCTCTAGATTCTTGTTTTGACGCGTTTTCTTCACGCGAACCGGTGTCCACTTCGCTCGAAAACGCTCTAACCTGAAAATCGCAAAGCCGGCGCCCACCAGCGCCGGCTTTCTTGCGTCGGCCCGTGGCAGCGGCGGCTACTCGTTCCCTCGCGAAACTTCTCGGCAAGGATTTACGGTTAAGCTTTCGAGAACAGGGGATCGACCACGCCGGACAACGGCGGGCGAGACCGGAGCGTCAGCACAGAGAAGCAGCGGCAACTCTCGGTTTGTAGCGTTGGTAGCGTGCCGGAGTTAGCTAGAATGCGTGCGAAGCAAGGTATCCTTGGCCTCGTTTACACGGGCAGCGAGGTACGTCGACCCCCCTTGATCGGGATGCAGTTTCTTCATGAGAGCGCGGTGCGCCCGGCTGATCTCGTCACGCGAGGCTCCCGGCTGCAGGCCAAGGACCTGGTAGGCCTCCTCTTCCGTCATTTTGCCGCCCGGCGCCGCGCTGCGCTGCCCCCCTGCCCCGTTGCGCTGCGTGTCCTGACGCCAAGCGGGAAACCGGCGGTCCAGATAGCTTTCAAGTAACGTGACGCTTTCGGCGTCGAAGCCGGCGGCCATCGCCAGCAATCCCTGCAGGTCGAACTCGTCGAGCGAGCGGCCGGCATTCGGTCCTTCCACGATCTGGCCCGACAGCGCGCCGGTGTCGTGGTCGAGGCTCATGTCGAGATATTTCGAGCGCACGCGCGAGCTCTGTCCGGCGGAACGCCGCGCGCCGCCGAAGATGCTGCCGAAATTGCCCAGCACGTTCGGCGACCAGCCGAGCAGGCCGGCGCCAAAGATCCCGAGTGGGATCGCCACCGCAAGTTCTCCCCTGATGCCGGTATAGGCGGCGACTGCGAGCGACAAGACGCCGCCGACGATCTTGATCGCGCGCGCCAGCATCGCCGGGTTGGCGGCCCGAAACATCTGCAGCAGGAGATAAAGCATGACAACGGCGACGACGCCGGCAATCAGAGTTGGCATGGGCGCAATATAATCGCGGCGGCGAGGAAAAGCATCGCGAACCATCGGCGCCGATCTGCCGCTGGAGGCCCTGGTGTGGCAGGAGGCATCCGGCGCCACCTTTCTAGCCTACAATGATCCGGCCTGGCTTGCGCACCGCCACAAGCTGTCGAGCGAAGCGGCGACTGCCGTCAGCAACATGTCGGCCGCGCTCAATGCGTGGCGAAAGCGGCGAGGTCATAGGTAGAGCTGAGGTGCAGTCACTTCATCTGGCCGATCAATTTGGCCGCACCGCTTGCCGTTTTCGACAATTGCAGCAGTGCCTCGCGGCCGCCGGCGGCGTAGGCCGCAGCCGCCCGCAGCAGTTCGCGCAATTGCGCCGCTGCACCCGGATCGAAGCGGCAATAGGCGCCGCCGGTCAGCCGCGCAATCTCGCGGAACGTCTGCTCGGCAGTGGCGTCACCGCCTTCCTGGAACATGAAGACGGGTACCTTGAGCAGCCCGAGTTCACCGGCCTTGGCGCAGAGATCGTCGGCGGACTCCTCCATGGCGTCGCCGACGAACACCACGGCCCGCACCCCGGAGGCGACCGCCTCGCGGCGCGTCTCGGACAACACTTTGCCGATCTGGGTATTGCCGCCCTGGCAATCGATCTTGCCCATCAATCTGGCAAGGTGAGCGCTGTCGGAAATCCATCCAGTCGCCCGGCATTCGTTGAAACCGCGGTAATAGACCAGGCGGATATCGAGACTGCCCAGAGAGGCAGCCTCGCGAAACATGTCCGCCTGCAGCGCACAGGCCATGTCCCAGGTCGGCTGCCGGCTCATCGTGGCGTCGAGTGCAAAAATCAGCCTTCCGCGCCCGCTGGCGTGATGCGGCGACATCGCGCGCGCCTTGGCGACGAAGGCGGCGATATCGTCGGAGCTGGACGGAGATGCTTCCGGCAAGCGACCGGACTGGCGGGCCTCGGCCGCCTGCGCAGCGATGTCGTTACCGGATTTCGGTTTGGTCGGTTCGGCAGCCATGAATCCTCGCCGTTGCTGCGAGGATTATGTGGGCCGGGATCAGGAAAGCGTCAATGCGCTCGCGCGGGTGCGCCGAGCGGAGGGGCAGAGGTCAGTTTGGTACCGCGAAGCGATCTTTCTCGGTCTCGGTCTTCTGGACCTTCTTGGCCGAGGGATCCGGCACGTAGAGTGAGACCGGCCCTGGCTCGAGGATCTTCGGCGGCGCGCTCCTGGTGTCGACCGGCGCCACCTCACTGTCGCTATCGACCAGGAACTTGTCGAGCATCGCCTGGATCGAGTTCTTCGCAACGTCCGGTCCGGTGTCGCGCATGTCATTGTGCTGGAAGTTGGTGTTCACCACCGTGATGCCGGACTTCTCGCACTCGTCGGCATCGGGCACGACGCCCGGATCAGGCTTGAACTGCGTGTCCTTCGAGCGGAACGACAGGATCTTGAACTTGGCGTCGGTCAGGAACGGCACGCGCAGATTGTCCAGCGTCACGACCTTCTTGATCTCGTCAGGATACTGCTTGGCGAAGTACATCGAGATGTCGCCGCCCATCGAGTGTCCGACCATGGTGACCTTGGCATAGTCGGCGTTGGGCTGGAGCTTCTTCATTTCGTCGATGGCGAAGTGGATGTTGGCCACGCCGCGCTGGATTTGCGGCAGGCGGCCGACATAGATCTCGCCAGCCTTGGTCACCATCGGCGGGTCTGTCGGCAGGTCGTGCTGCGGGCTGATCACCAGATAGCCGCGCGCGGCAAAGATGTTGGTCAGGAACGAATACTCGGTGTTCTTGACGGTGTTGCCGTGGTTGAGGATCGCCACCGGCAGGGTGATCATGCCGGCGTTGGCCTGCATTTCCTTGTCCCAGCGCACGGCCACGTCGACGGGAACGAGGCGGTTGTCGCGCGCCGGATCATAGAATTTGAGTGTCTCGTGACGGATAGCCCACTTGCTGGCGGTGAAATACGCGCCAGTAACAAGCACGGTAAGTGAAAGCAGAACGGTAATTCCACGTTTCATATTCGTCCTCGGCGCGCCCGCCTCTGGCGCTATATCCCATTTGTCCGGACTCTGACGGTCCGTCTGGATGATATATGTCACAGCGACGTGACGGGAAGTCCAAATGTTGTGTGTTGACCGCCTGATCGTTGTGCGATGCACCTAATCCTTGTGCATCTGCACAAGTCGCTGTGGGATTTGGCTTTCCTCCTAACCCTATGACGGCGCCGCGAAATTCGGGTTCAGGCGCTCGGTACATTTCTAATGAAACGGGCCAGTTTGAGGTTTGTTCCTGGGTTTTTGGCCCTCCCCCGTAGTCGCACGGGGTCCAAGCCGGGGTGACGGGCGAGTTCCATCGGCGGACGACACGGGCCGTCGGTTTCTGCAGCCGGCGTGAGCCGACCCCGTCAAGTTGCGATGATGTCGTGGATCTCGAGCGGCTTGTCGACCTGGTTGAACCATTCGGCCCGGTTGGCCGCGCGGCGGCGGCCGCGCTCGTCCAGCGGCAGCTTCAATTGGCGCAGGAGGCCTGTCACCTCCTCGCGCGCCGTGACGTGGCCCATACTGGGCCGGGTGCCGAGCGTCTGCTCGTCGATATCGTCGAGCGCGGTCAGGCCGCGCGGGAAGAATTCGCGGTAGACGACGCGCTCGGCAAAGCCGTCGATCGAGCGGAAACCGAGCCGCAGCGACTACTGTTTCAGGCCGCTTGCGACGAGCTGCTTGTTGCGCGACCCAAGCATCGAGAGGCGGTTGCGGACCACGATCCAGTCGGTGGTCGCGCCGTCCACCTGCCGGCGCTTGCGCCTGACGTCGCGCACCATCTCGGCGTAATGGCTTTCGCCCGTCACCGAATAGGTGGCGGGATCGATGGTGCCCAGCACGTCGAAATCGAGGAAGCTGTCATTGATCGGCGTCACCAGCGTGTCGGCCATCGAATGGGCGAGCCGCATCAGGTAGGTGTCGGTGCCCGGCGTATCGATGACGATGAAATCGAAATTGCGCTCGACCGCGCTGATCGCCGCCATGAACTGCTGGAACTCGGCGTTCTCGTTCTCCGCGATCTGCATCGTCTCGCCGTATTTGATGCAATGATGCACGGGGATTTCGAGGTCGAGCTTGGTGCGCCGTGCCCAGGCGCGCCGGTTATTGATGTAGCGGGTAAAGCTCTGCTGGCGGCAATCGAGATCGATGGTGGCGACCCGCTGGCCGGCCTTCATCAGCGCGACGGCGATGTGAAGGGCAGTGGTGGATTTACCCGAACCGCCCTTCTCGTTGCCGAGCACCACCACATGGGCGGAGCCGGATTGCCCCTGACTAGCCTGTACCAGCATCACCTGATCCCCCTCGATATCTTCAAATCGGGCGCTTCGACGGTCAAGTGAAATGCGCCATGCGCTTAAGGGGCAGCCGACTGTCTTAATCATGAATCGGTCGCCGGACATGTCAGCCCACAATCGTTTGACGTCACCCAAACGGGTCAGGTGCGCGCGCCTGCCGCCTTGGCGTCGACGCCTTCCCCTTGGTATGGTCGCGTGCCCGCCTCATCGAGCGAGTCCAAGCCCGTCTCGCCCGACCAGACCTTCCCGAACCAGCCCAAGAGATTGAATCCAGATGTCGCGAAGTCCCGTGGTCGTCCGCACCGTCCCTGCCTTGCGCCGCGCCGTTGAGGCTCTACGCGGCAGAAAGGCGATGACAGCGCTGGTGCCAACCATGGGAGCTCTCCATGACGGGCATGTGTCGCTGGTGCGCCTTGCCAAGCGACGCGCCCAGCGCGTCATCGTCTCGATCTTCGTCAATCCGACCCAGTTCGCGCCGACAGAGGATTTCGGCTCCTATCCGCGTACCTGGAAGGACGACGTCGCAAAGCTCGCCGCCGAGAAGGTCGACCTGATCTGGCATCCCGACGTCAAGACGATGTACCCGGATGGCTTTGCCACGCGGATCGCGCCGGAGGGGCCCGCCACCGTCGGCCTCGAAGACCGCTTCCGCCCACATTTCTTCGGCGGGGTCGCAACGGTCGTCGGCAAACTGTTCACGCAGTGCCGGCCGGATTTTGCGATCTTCGGCGAGAAGGATTTTCAGCAGCTCCGCGTCGTGACCCAGATGGCGCGCGACCTCGACCTCGGCGTCAAGGTGATCGGCTCCAAAACCGTGCGCGAGCGCGACGGGCTCGCAATGTCATCCCGCAACGTCTACCTCTCGCCTGAAGAACGGCGCGTGGCGCCGGAGCTCTATCGCGTCATGAAGGAAACCGCCCGCCGCATCCGTGCCGGTGAAGCGATCAAGCCGGCTGTAGCCGGAGGCGCCGAGCTGATCGAAAAGGCCGGCTTCAAGCTCGACTATCTGGAGGTGCGCCACGCCGAGACGCTGGCGCCGATCGCCTCGATCAAGGACGGCCCGCTGCGGATGCTGGTCGCCGCACGGCTTGGCACCACGAGGCTGATCGACAATATCGCGGTGTAACCCGACCGGATATCGATGTAACCCGACCAGCCGTTACAGCAATCCAAGATCGCGCAGTTCGCGCCGCATCGGTTCGGGCATCGCCGCGACGCCGGAAGCGGCCGATTTGGTCAGGTCGGGCGGCGCGGCATCGGCGGTGAGATAGCGCCAGCCCTGGAAGGGACGCATCGGGCGCGGCGATACCGTGATCACCTTGGGCTGCATCACGATGCGGCAGCGGCCGATGCCGTCCTTGTCGCGGAACGGCTCGATCGCGATGATCTTCTCGCGCGCGGCGATCTCGCCGCGGATCACCCAATAGAGCGAGCCGCCGGCAAGGATTTCCTCCTCCCGTTTCGGCGTCATCCGTGTGATGTGGACATGACGCTGCGGCAGGCCCTTCTTCTTCGCGGTCGCCATCCGTTCGGCGACCCAGGTCTTAAGTTCCTTGACCGAGTCACAACCGACGGCGAGCTTGATGAGATGAAGCGGCATGATCGTTTCGCTTTAGCCGCCGGCACCGGTTTTGAAAAGATCAGTCGTCCGAAGTTGCAGGAGCGGCTGTGGACGCCGGTGGTGGCGGCGTGATCGGCACCGGCGCGGGTGCCGGCGGACGTTTGGCCACCGCCTGTTTCTTGGCAGCGGCCGGCGGCGCGGGCGAAGCCGCTGGCGCGGAACGTGGCGCAGGCGGAGCTGCGGTCGTGGCAGCCGTCGCGGCCTGCGGCGGCTTCGGTGCGGGCTCAGGCGTCATGATGCTGATCGGAGGGGTGTTCGCGGCCGACGGAAACTCGGCGTTGGTAGGTTTGCCGGTCGGGAGGGATGGCGGCAGTGCTCCGAGCACCCCTGCTCCGGCCGCCGCTGCAATGGCAGGCGCCGGCGCGTTCCACGACGGCGCGTAGCGGGTGATCAGGTTCTCATAGAGGCGCTCGTCCATATTGGACGCGATCTGCTGGCTGGTCCCGAGCGAACCGAACGCCGCGCATGAAGCCGGCGTGCAATGGTCTCGTGCCATCAGCACATAGGCCATGAGCCCGTAGCGGTCGCGCTCGATCGCGCGCCGCAGCGCCTGCAGTTCGGGCGACGTGTTGCGCTCGGCGGTCGCGAGATCGCCCAACGACGTCAGGCGGGTAATCTGGGAAGCCGCATAGGCGACCGCGGCAGCCGCAGAGTCGGCGGAACCGAACAACACCTTTTCGCAGGCGTTCAGCACGGCATCGCCCGCGAGGTCATCGATGCAGGCCAGCGCGGCTGGCGCCGCGACGACCGGCTGTGCCGAACGCACATCAGCGGAAGCAAGCCGGCTACCGGAATCGAAGCCACGAATGGTCGCGGCAGCAGCGACCGCAATCGCAAGCAAGGTGATGACCGTCAACGCGCCGTTGGCCACGGATTTCTCCGCGCGCAACAGCGTGATCAACAGGATCACCCCAAAAAATCCTGCAGCGGCCAGCGTCAGCCACATCGGAAAAGTCGCGGAGCGCCAGATGTGATCCAGCGAAGAAGCCCAGCTCATACGCGATGTCCCTCAACGCAGCATAAAACACAGTTGCCAAAGGCGAACGCCTCCTTTCGGGCATTCGCCCCTCGGCAGAGTCGTTCTGCGAACGGGGCCTTTTGACGGCGACCCATCAGGGAACCGCGCCAACCGGGTGCTTGCGCACAGCTCTCTCAGGACAGGGCGAGCTGGCTTTCCTTGGCAACCCGTTCGAAAGCTTCGGTCGAGCTTTTGATGCGGTACTGGCAATCGTCACCGTCGGTCGGCAGCAGCCGGACCACCTGATAGGTCCCGGTAGCGGCCGGACGAGACACGTTGCTCGCAGTGAAATAGACAGTCTCTCCAACGCCGTACTTGTGCTTCAACGCCCTCTCCATTTTCTTGGATCGTCGGCCGCGCCGCCTTAGGTCCCACAGCAGCGGCCAACATTGAGAACCCTGCGTCAAGCTAGCACAGCAACGGCCCCAAAATCCAGCGGGATCGGGGCAAGGCAAATACACGAAATTTGCAGATTTTTCAGCGTGATAGGAGGTTTTCCGGCGACTGAGCCGCGTTCCACGGCGACAACAGCGAAAAGTTCGGGTTCCCGCGATCAGCCGCTATGGGGCGGCTTGCCATTCGCGCTCGCACGGAAGGTACTGGGCCGGCACCTGGGCGAGCTGGGTCGACCGGATTAGACGGTCTCGAACCGCTCGATGATGAGCGTTTCAGCAAGCCCGTCGCGCGTCCACTCCTGGAACGCCGGCAGCGACGTCATCGCATCGACATAGGCCTGCGCCTCGGGCTTCACCGGGATCGCATAGGTGCGGAAGCGATGCACGACGGGGGCGAACATCGCATCCGCGCCGGAGAACACCCCGAACAGGAACGGCCCCTGCTTGCCGTAGCGCGCGTGGCAGTCCGCCCAGATTTCCTGGATCCTCGCGACATTGGCGCGAGCGTCGTCTGACAAGGGGACCGCCCGGATCGGGCGATACAGGTTCATGCCGCATTCATTGCGCAGGGGCATGAAGCCCGAATGCATCTCCGCGGAGACCGAGCGCGCATGGGCGCGGGCCGCGCGATCCTCAGGCCACAGTCTTGTTTCCGGATATTTCTCGGCGAGGTATTCGATGATCGCCAGCGAATCCCAGACCGTGACATCGCCATCGATCAGCGTCGGTACCTTGCCGGCACGCGAGAAGCTCAGGATCCGATCCTTGTCCGCCTTCACATCGGTGTAGAGCGGGATGAAGATTTCCTCGAACGGGATGTTGTTAGCGCGCAGCGCCAGCCACGGCCGCATCGACCATGACGAATAGTTTTTGTTGCCGATGACGAGCTTCAACATGTGCGGGAATCCGGTTGGATTGCTATTTTGCCATAGCGCGGCGCGGTCGTCCAACCGGCAGGCGATCGCCGCCCATTGCGACTTCACGCGACAAGCCTAGGAAGGAAAATCCTGCGGCGTGAAGCTGAGGTCGATCGTCTTCCACTCGCCATAGCGATCGGCCGGGAGCATCGTGTAGGGCTGGCACGCCTCCAGTGCACTCATCGCGCCACGCATCAGCATCGGTCCCTTCTCGGACGCACTCGCCTCGATCAGCAGAGGCTCGTCGGCGAGCCGCCCCTGCGGCGTCAAGAACACGCGCAGCGTGACCTTGACGTCGTCGGAAGGCTTTAGCGATGCCGGCAGCTTCGAGCACGTCTTGAGATGGCGGCGAAACTCGGCGACGACGCTCGGGGTGAGGTCGGCTGCCCTAACTGCCGGCGCATCGAAATCGTCGTCGACCTTGCCACCGTAGCGCGCGGCCGGGGGTGGGGCTGGTGCCGCCATCGGCGGGAGGGCCGGCGGCAGGCCGAGCTGGACATGGTATTTGATCGAGAGATCAGGCTCCGGCGGCGTGTAGGCTGGGCCGCCCGCCGGCTTTGCCGCGACCTGCGGCTGAGCCGAAGCTGATTCCGCCGGTGCCGGCTGCTTCTCGTGGGGCGGCGGCGCCGACGCTGCCGGCTGCGGCGCCGGTGGAGGCGGCGTGCTTACAGGCGGCTGTTGGAGCGCGGACAGATCGATTGACGGCGACGGAGAAGGCGACGGCGATGGGGTCGGTTCGGGCTTTTTCTCGATGTCCTTCTCGATGTCCTGCGGCGTGACGATGTCGACCGGGACGGTGTCGGCCGCCACGACGTCAAACGGATGGACTTCGGACAGCAGCAGCACCAGGGCCAGCACGGACACGTGCGCAACCGCCGACGCCGTCACGTCCACAGGAATGAGCTCCCGCAGGTTCATTCGCAACTGATCAGGTTTGACAGCCCCCTGCCCGTCATCAGCATAGCGGGCAATCGAGGGGTGTCTCAATCCCATTTCGGCGCGAAGCCGAAATCAGTGAGGCGGCTTGAGGCGCTGCCCATGGCCGAGATCAGGCTCATGTCGTCCTCCGACAATTCGAAATCGAAGACGTTGATGTTCTCAGACAGCCGTTCGAGCTTCGATGTCCGCGGGATCGCGGCAACATTCTGCTGCACCAGCCAGCGCAGGCAAACCTGGGCCGCCGTCTTGCGATAGCAGTCGCCGATCCGCGCCAATGCACGGTCGTTCCGGATGCGGCCCTTCGCGATCGGGCTATAGGCGACCAGCGCCATGCCGTGCCGGGCGCAGGCAGCCTTCACCTTCGCCTGATCGAGATAGGGATGATACTCGACCTGGTCGCACACCAACGGCTCCGCGCAAGCCGCCACCGCCTCCTCGATCAAGGCGATCGTGAAGTTGGACACCCCGATATGGCGTGCGAGCCCAAGCTGTTTGGCATGCGCCAGCGCACCCATCGTTTCCGCGAGCAGCACCTGCGGGTTCGGCCAGTGCAGCAACAAGAGA
Source organism: Bradyrhizobium sp. 31Argb (assembly GCF_043638955.1). Lineage (NCBI taxonomy): Bacteria > Pseudomonadati > Pseudomonadota > Alphaproteobacteria > Hyphomicrobiales > Nitrobacteraceae > Bradyrhizobium > Bradyrhizobium sp. 31Argb. The sequence continues at coordinate 12,091 of NZ_JBEGDB010000154.1, forward strand.
TCGATTTCGGTCAGCCGCAGCCGCGCCAGGCTTTCCTTGGCCGAACGCTCCAGGTCGTTGGGCCTGAAATGGGTGGTCCAGACCTTGGTCGTGATGAAGACGTCGTCGCGCCTCACGCCGGACGCGCGCAACCCCTCGCCGACCTCGCGCTCGTTGTCGTACATCTGCGCGGTGTCGATGTGGCGATAGCCGAGCCTGAGCGCCTGCTCGACGATCCGCGCGCAGGTGCGTCCGCGCAATTCCCAGGTGCCGAGCCCGATCGCCGGGATCCTGGCGCCGTTGGCTTCGATGATGTTCATGCGCCCATTATGGGCCGCCGCAGCTCCGCTGCCAACTCACGCCGCAGAGGCCTCTGTCGCCAGCGCCGCGAATACCGTTTCCGGCGAATGGGCGATGACCGCCAGAAGCGCCCGTGCCGGTCCGCGTGGGGCGCGCTTGCCCTGCTCCCAGTTGCGGATCGTTTCCACTGGCACGCCGAGCTTGGCGGCGAATTCGAGCTGGGTCAGGTGCGATCGACGGCGGAGATCGCGGACCGTGAGCGGCCCGGTCGGTGTCTCGGGCGCGAGCGGGAACTCCTGCCCGTCGCGCAGCTCGACGATCCGTCCATCCGCTTTCAGCCGCAAACGCTTCATGGTCTGCTCCGGAAAGCCGCATTGTGGGCGAACCGACTTAAGGGCCGCTTAACGCTAAGCAAGGTGCTAATTCAGGCCGAACCACAAAGTGGCGATGCCGAGGAAGCAGAAGAAGCCGACCACATCCGTGATCGTGGTAACGAAGGTGCCGGACGCAACCGCCGGATCGGCGCGCACGCGCTCCAGCACCATCGGGATCAAAATCCCGCCGAGCGCACCGGCAACCAGGTTGCAGACGATGGCGAGCCCGATTACCACGCCAAGGCCCGGAATCTTGAACCAGGCGACCGCGGCGATGCCGGTGATGACGGCAAAGGCAAGGCCGTTGACGAGGCCAACCATGACCTCGCGCAGGATGACGCGAACGGCGTTGTAGGATCCGAGCTCGCGGGTGGCCAGCGCACGCACGGCGACCGTCATGGTCTGGGTCGCGGCATTGCCGCCCTGACTGGCGACGATCGGCGCCAACACCGCAAGCGCCACCATCTTTTCGAGCTGGCCTTCGAACAGGCCGAGCACGGAGGACGCAAGAAAGGCGGTCGCGAGGTTGACCAGCAGCCAATTGAAGCGCCCTCGCGCGATCGTCCAGACATTGTCCGACAACTCTTCGTGGCTGGTGACACCACCGAGCGCCTTGAGGTCTTCGTCAGCCTTCTCCTCGATGACGTCGACGACGTCGTCGATCGTGATGACGCCGACCAGCCGGTTTGTGGTGTCGACCACGGGCGCGGCCACCAGATTGTACTTGCCGAACATCCGTGCGACCTCTTCCTGGTCCTCCAGGGCGGAAACGCGGCGGCGATCTTCGTCGATCAGATCGGTGAGCGGCACCGGGCGGCGCGAGCGCAGCAGCACGTCGAGCGGTACGGCGCCCATCCAGTGCCTGTCGCTGTCGACTACGTAAATCTCGTAGAACCGGTGCGGCAGGTCGGGCGTCTCGCGCATGTAGTCGATGGTCTGCTCCACCGTCCAATCTCGCGGCACCGCGATGAACTCGGTCTGCATCCGCCGGCCGGCGGAATTGTCCGGATACAGCAGGCTGCGCTCGAGCTCTGCGCGCTCCGACGGCGGCAGCCTGTCGAGGATCTCCTCCTTGTCCTCCTCGTCGAGACCTTCGAGAAGCTCGATGGCGTCATCGGATTCCAGCTCGCGAACGCCTTCCGCAACGGTCTCCGGCTCGAGCTCTTCGAGGATTTCCTCGCGAACAGCATCGTCAACCTCGTTCAGTGCCGAGAAGTCGAAATCGGTGCCGGTGATCTCGACAAGGCTGACGCGGTCTTCCGGCGCGAGCGCTGCGATGAGATCGCCGAGATCCGCCTCATGCAGTTCGGCCACGACCTCGCACAGGAACGGCCGGTCGGCCGCGTGGATCGCGCTCGCAATATTTTCGACGAATTCGTGGCGGAGCTGCCCCTCCTCGTCCCGCATGGGCAGCCGCTCGAGGACGGACGCTTCGGCGGGATTGGCAGCGTCGATATTCTCGGCCATGCCGCGCCTCACCGTTTGACAGAAGGAAGGAACTCGTCTGAGTTATCGTTGCACGCATTACCCAATCGGCCGCGTCACGCGCAATGCCAAATATCGCCAATCGCGAAGAACAGGTGTGCTTATGAGAACGTTCGGTGCAGCCATTCTTGCCCTGCTCGCGTGGACCGGCGCGGCGCACGCCGCCGACGAATGCCCGCGCAAGGATGCGCTTGGAACGTCGCGCGTCCTGACCGTCGATCCCGCGACCTATCCGCGCGTCGGCACCAAGAGCTTTCCGGACACATTGCCCCTGCAGGATCACGAGGTGGTGTTGACGTTCGACGATGGGCCATGGCCGTCAACCGATCGGAAGATTCTCGCGGCACTCGCCCATGAATGCGTGCGCGCCACCTTCTTCATGATTGGAAAGCCGGCCTCCGAGCATCCGGAGTTGGTCCGCCAGATCGCCGCACTCGGCCACACGGTCGCCCACCACACATGGACGCATCACAACCTCAAATACATGAAACCGGACGACGCCATTGGCGAGATCGACAAGGGCATCGCCGCGGTCGAAACGGCGCTGCATGGGCGCGCGACCACGACGCCGAGCACGCCGTTCTTCCGCTTCCCCTATTTCGAGATGTCGCCGGAGACGCTCGCGAACCTGGAGAAGCGCGGGATCGCGGTGTTCGGCGCCGACCTCTGGGCAAGCGACTGGAACAAGATGACGCCGGAGGAGGAGCTGAAGATTCTGACTGGGCGCCTGAACGCCGCCGGCAAGGGAATCATCCTGCTGCACGATCCCAAGACGCACACCGCGGCGATGCTTCCGGCCTTCTTGCGCTATCTGCGCGATCACAATTACAGGATTGTGCATATCGTGCCGCCGGGCCCGAAAACCGTGTCGGATCAAACACATTGAACCAAAGGACGGCTGTGGGTTACAAAGCATTAAGGTGGCGTTCATGACGCCGCCTGTAAGGATTTGGCGTCGGACAAAGAGAATGCAGCCAGGGTGTTATGATCGCTAGCGTTGGCGAGGGATTTTGGAAGCGGTCGTGGACTGCCCTCCCCCTGCTGATTCTAATCGGCACGAGCAGCCAGTCCGCAGTCGCGGCTGACTGTCCCGGCCATCCCGACGCGCTCGGCACCTCGCGCACGCTGGTGGTCGATCCCCGCGAGCATCCCCGGATCGGCACCATGCAATATGCCGAGACCCTGCCGCTGGACGATCACGAAGTGGTGCTGACATTTGATGACGGCCCGCTGCCGAAATACAGCAACCAGGTGCTGGACATTCTTGCCAGCCAGTGCGTGAAGGCGACCTTCTTCATCATCGGCAGCCAGGCCAAAGCCAATCCGCAAGGTGTCCGCAAGCTCGTCGCCGCCGGCCACACCGTCGGCACGCACAGCCAGAACCATCCGCTGACCTTCAACAAGATGTCGATGGAGCAGGCCAAGCAGGAGGTCGATGCCGGCATCGCCTCGACGGTGGCCGCGCTTGGCGACGCGAGCAAGCTCGCGCCCTTCTTCCGCATTCCAGGGCTGCTGCGCGCCGAAGCGGTCGAGAACTATCTGGCGTCGCGTGAGATCCAGAACTGGAGCGCCGATTTCGTTGCCGACGATTGGCGCCATATCCCTCCGGCGCGCGTCTACGAGCTCGCAATCCAGCGGCTGGAAGCGAAGGGCAAGGGCATCCTGCTGTTGCACGACATCCAGCCACGCACGGTGGCGGCGCTGCCGAAAATCCTGCAGGAGCTAAAGGCGCGCGGCTATCGGATCGTCCATGTGGTGCCGGCGACGCCGGAGCGGCCGGCCACGCCGACCGAACCCGTGCAATGGCTGTTGCATCCGCCGTCCGAGACCGTCGCAACGGTGCGCTGGCCGAAGATTCCGAATTTCGTGTTCGTCCAGACGCAGGAACTGCCCGCACCCGGGCTCTCGAATCTGGATTGGCGTGATCCAGGCCTGTTCGATCGACTGCGCCGCCCGCGCGCCGCGATCGCCTCGCAGACGGCATGGCCGGAGCCATTGCGGGTCTCCGAGAACAGCCGCCCGGCCCTGCCGGTCCCGGCCTCCTCCGTCTTCAGGATGCCCGAAGGCGTGCGTGTGACGCTGCTCGCGTCGCATTTACCCGCCAAACGTCCGCAACAGGTGGCAGCATCTCCTGAAGCCGCCAATGCGATGGGGCCGATCTCCGCGAGAGCCCGCACCATCGGTGCGCGTCAGGCGCCGCATTCCCGGCATGCCGTGCATCAGAACCCACAAGGAGGCCATGCGGGTCGTGGCGTGCCCAAGCATGCCGTGCAGGCGAAGCCGAACAGACGCGCACTTCAGGTCGCGAAGCGCTGAAGACCGCGGCGGAGATTGCCGCGCCATCCGCTCAATTCGTCACGATCTTGGCGATGCAGAGCAGGATGACGAGCGCCAGGAACAGCAGGTCGATATAGGACTTGATCTCGCCGGCATGACGCAGCTCGGTAACGGCACCGACGATCTGCTTGCGTGAGGCTGTCGAACTTGGTCCCTCGACCACCGCCGTCCCGAGCCGACGCGCCTCCCCTTCCAGGCGTTCGATTCGCTGGAAGAAATAGAACGAGCGCAAGGCGGACGCCGCATGCATCGCGGCATAAACCAGCACCAGAAGCGCGACGAGCGCGCGATGCTCGTATTTCTCCATGAAGTTGAGGCTGAAATAGACCAGCGCCAGGAACACGAAGTTGGAGACGAAGCGATAGATGTAGCTGAGCAGGATCATCCTGTTTTCCGGATTTCCGCATCGGGCGTGCGATCGGTGAGTGACGGCGCTCGTCGGGTTCGGAATCGCCGGCCGACGAGCTTTCAGACCCTTAGCGTACGCGAAGGGTGTTACGGAAAGCCATCGACCGACTTCGGTCCGGAAAATTTGCCGCCGCGCCAGCGCGGACAACGTACAGATTATCCAGCCGCGTCAGCTCAACCTGTACGATGCAAACGGTGCGTCCGGCCAGAGCTGACCCATGTCGGGCGCGACGTCGCTTCAGGACGCCGCGCCACAACCCGACTATGGCCGCATCTGACGGCGGCGTTCGGCGATCAGTTGCTTCGCCTCGTCCATCGTCATCTCGCCCGCGCCGAGCACCTGGTAGGCGCTATCAGGGTTTTGGGCTCGTTGGTCGTCACCGCTCCGTTTCTTTTCGGGGCTCGGATTCGGGGCGGGAGAGCCGTCGCCACCGCCAAAGCCGACAAACTCGACGATGATCACCGATGGCCGATCGTTGTTCGACTGCGTCGGAGCCGCGCTTTGCTGAGTGGCGGCAGTGGCGTTCCCGGCCGAACTCAGCGCGGCAACCGGCGGGGCTTGCACGACCGGAATTCCGGTAGCGCTGCCCTGCACCTGGATATTCGCCGCGTTCACGATCTGCAACGCGGCAAGGTTGACGTTGCCGGAGACGCGGATGCCGGCTTCGCCTGCGTCGATGGTGCCGAGCGGCGCGATCAGATCGACACTGCCGCGCGGCACCTCCGGGATCGGATTGAGCGTCGCGATGCCGGCGCCTGTCGTGGGAACGGTCGGAGACAGCGTCACCGATCCGTAATTGTCATAGACACGCTTCGGCGGGGTATAGACCTGTGTCGTCTTGGATCCGCGGCCGGCGTTGATATCGCCCTCCGCCGACCACGCGATGATATTGCCGCCAAAGGTCGTCATGATCCGCGACAGTCCAAGCAGCAGGCTGCCCTTCGAATAGCTGTAGATGTCACCTGATCCTTGCGTGATCAGTCCGGCCGAAGGCGGCGGCACCACACCTTCGACCCCGAGCACGATCTGGCCTCCCGGCGCCAGGAGCTCAATGTTGCCGCCGGACAGCGTTCGGATGCCGGAGCCACCGAACATCGTGATATCGCCCCGATAAGAGATCGGGCGGCCGGCTTCGTCCTGGTCGGGGAACAGCGCCGCGATCGCCTGTCGACCGCGCAGATAGGAGCGCGCGCGTGGACCACTGGCGTCGTTGTATTCCCGGCCGCTGTCGCGCAGCTCGCTGTAGGGTCTGTTGGGATTCATCGGGAGTTTATCACGGCAGCGGTCAGATGGATCATGGCTGCGAAGCTTTGATCTGTC
>NZ_JBEGDB010000155.1:0-18110 GCF_043638955.1 Bradyrhizobium sp. 31Argb
AGGCTTCCTCCTAAAAGAAAGCCTTGAATCACGTTCAATCTGATTTGAGAATCCCAAGAGTCCACACGGCCTAGTGGCGCTTGAAATATTGCACGTCACGCTCGTGCTTTTCGGCCGCGGCCCGGGTCTTGAAGGTGCCGAGATTGCGGCGTTTACCGGTCTTCGGATTGACCTTCCGCGAATAGAGGCGGTATTCGCCGGATCGTAGCTTGCGGATCATGGTCGGGTCTCCTTTTGCCCGATCAACCGCGCCCCACCCTCTCGGTTCCATTAGGGCTTGCGCTGAGGTGGAAATAGCTGATTGCCAAATGGCTGCGGTCCAGTGGGAACGCGGATGGCGATGAAGCTTCGGCCCATCGACGTGTGGCAGGAATTGCAGCCTTCGGTCAGATTTCCAAAGGCCTTCGCAAATTTGCGGCCATCCTTCGCGGCGATCGCGTCGGAAACCGACTGCAACGGATCCTTCAGCGTGGTGACATTGCTGACGGGGATACCGGAATACAGCATGGCTGCTTCCGCAAGGCTGGATTCGAGCTGGCTCAGTTCGTAGGCCGCGAGCTCCCAATTCTGGGCCGTGGCGGCAAAGCGGCTTACGGAATTCGAACAAGCCGCACCACAGACGTCATTGCGAGCGTAGCGAAGCAATCCATTGTCACCGCAAGCTTTGAGAGATGGATTGCTTCGCTACGCTCGCAATGACGGCTGGGCTACCATTGATCGCGCTAGAAGCAGAGGTTCGTCACGACGTTGCCGCGCTTGTCCTTGATCGTCATCGGACATCGCGCCCGCTCCAGCGCCTTCTTGGCGTCCTCGTCGCCGAGGGCTGCGGCGCGCTCGTAATAGGCTTTCGCGGCATCCGAATCCTTCGGACCGCCGCGGCCGGATTGCGCGAAGGCGCCCATCCGCTCCAGCGCGCCCGGATGATTTTGCGCCGCCGCCTTCTCGAACAGCGCGCGCGCCGCGACATCATCCTTCTCACCGCCGGTGCCTTCGGAAAGCATCAGGCCGAGCTGATATTGCGCCTCGGGGTTGGTCTCGGCGGCCTTCGCGAGCAATTCGCGGGCGCGCGCCGGGTCGGCCGCCGAGGAGCCGCCCAGCGCGGCGAGATTGGTGACGCCGCGCGGATTTCCGGCCTGCGCCGCGCGCTCGAACAGTTTGCGCGCCTGCGCCTCATCTTTCGCGACGCCCGCGCCGGTCCCATAGAGCACGCCGAGTTCGACCATCGCCGAGGTCGAGCCCTTGTCCGCCGCCTTGCGCCAGGCCGCGACCGCTTCCGCCGTTTGCCGATTGGCCGCATAGGCGCGGCCGAGCTGATACATCGCCCGGCGCGAGGATTTCGTGGCAGTCGCGCAGTATTTGATCGCGGTCGCGATGTCGGCCGAGGCGACCTCCGGCACGCCCTTGACGTCGGCGGGCTTGTCGGGATCGGAGGGATCGGCCGCGAGGCGGTCGCACAGCACGAGGTCGGCAGATTGCGCATGGGCATGGCCCGGCGCCACGCCAACCATGAGCGCAGCAAACAGGCAGCAGGAAAGTCGTTTCTTCATGCCGCTACGTTGCTTCGACGGCCCGGCAAATTCAAGGCTGCCGATGGCGGCAAAGCCGGCATTCGACAGCCTTGAAAAGGGATCTAGGCGGCCCGCCCGAACAGCGCGCGCGACGCAATCGCCGGCGTCTCGAACGTGCCGGACTTGGGCAGGCTCTTCAGCATCGCATCAAATCGGGCGGCGGTCTTTGCGGCGCCGGCGGCCGTCGGATGCAACTCGTCGCGCCACTCGTTCTTGCCGACCACCCCGCGCAGGTCGACAAAACGATAATTCGAATAGGTCGCGGCGAAGCCCGCAAGCCCCTTGTTGAAGGCATCGGTCATGATGCGCATGATCGCCTGGCAGAGGTCGGCCTGAAAGGTCGGGTCGAGTCCCACGAACATCATGCCATTTCCGATCCAGGGGCCGCTGCTGCGCGGGATCGCGTAGTCGTAGCCGTGGCCGACCATGATCACATCAGGCGCGCGCAGATGGACGCGCTGGATCAGGGACTCGTAGTCCTGCAGGACCAACTTGAGGTTTGCGTAGAATTCCGGCTTGACGTAGTAGGCGGCATCCGACGGATTGGCGTGATCGGGATCGAACAGATTGAGGAAGCGCGCGATGCCGGCATCGCCGCCAAGCATGTCGTTTCCTCCGCCGGAAAACAGAAACGTATCCGCCTCCCCGGAGATCAGCGCGGGCCAGAACTGGCCGGCCTGGATCATTTCCGTGAGCGTATCTCCCCAATGCGCCAGATTGCTGATGGGATAGACGTAACTTTGCTGGAGCACGTCAATCAGCGTGGGCGGCATGACCAGCGGCGGCAGCCGAAACCATGAATCGCCCTCGGCGACAACCGGGACCTTGCGACCAAAACCCTTCGGTGGCGTGGTCGGAGCAAGCTTTTCATCTCGGCCAATCGACGCATCATGCGCAAGGGCGTCGGCCAGCTTGGCGGATTTCTCGATGCCCTGAAAATCAACGGCGGAGCGGTTCAAACCGACCGTGAAATCGAATGGCCGCCGCGGATTGGGCTGGACGACAAAGAAATTCGAAATGTCGGCATCGCTGATGCTGCGATTCTGGATTTTCTCGACGACGGCGTGGAATGGCGTTTTGCCGCCGGCTGATTTCCGCTTCTTGGCCATGGCATTCCCTCCAATGAATGCCACGAGCATTGCACAACCTAAAGTTCGCAGCAACGCGATGGCGGGTCAGCGCAGCGTCCACCGTGATACATCAAGGCTCAAGCCCCGACTCGCGCAGCATCGGCGCGACCTTGGCGGAAGCGAGATAGCGCCGCAGCCGGTCGGCCTGCCCCGCCTTCTCCGAGCCAATCATGCGGCCCGCTGAGAACACCGCCGGCGTCTGCAACTCGCGCGGAATTGCGCCGACGACCTCGATGCCCGCAACCTGCTTCAATTCGCTGATCTGCTGCACGGCGAGATCGGCCTCATCAGTGATGAGCCGCTCCGCGGTGAATCCCGACGGAATAATGGTCGCACGCGCGTTGATCTCGGCCGCGATGCCTAAGCGCTCGATCAGTTGCGCGAAGAAAATGCCGCTGGCGCCGATCCGCGAATAAGCCACCGAGCGCGCAGCCAGCAGCGTCGCGCGCAATGCCGCCTCGCTGGTGATGTCGGGATGAATGGCTCCGGCCTTCACGGCGATGCCGACATAGGAGCGCGCGAGATCGACGCAGCTCTCCGCGGCCACGCGTCCTTCCCGCACGAGCTCGGCGAGCCCCTCTTGCGTCAGGATGAGGATGTCGGCGCCCTCGCCGCGCCTGATCCGGTCGAGCAGCGCCAATGTCGGCGCGAAATCGGCGTCGATCCGTACGTCGTTGGACGCCTCATACAGTCCGGCAAGATTGGCAACTGCGCCTTTCAGCGCCAGCGTAGAGAGCAGGCGAATGGTGTCTGGCATCGCGTCTTACAGGCGGCGCATCAGCTTCAGCACTGCCGTCAATCGCAGGCTGCGCTTGCCGGCGAGCGCGGTTGCTTCCAGCACCGCTCCCTCGTCATCACAGGTGCCGGAAAAGCCGATACCGACTTCGTGGCCACCGAAGACCGGATTCTCGCCCCTCGCCGGTGTGTGCTCCTGGTTGAGGATCTGGCCTTTCCAGCGGCCATTCTCCGAGAAGTAGGTACCAAGATAATAGAAGCACGCGTCACCGCCGACGATGCGGCCATCCTTGAGCAGCATCACGCCGGTCAGGCCGCCTGAGACCCCATCCAGCAGACGAAGATCGATGGAATAGAGGCCGTTGGCGATCCCGCCCTCGCCGACGCCGCCGGCGATCGGAATCTCCTGCTCCTCGATCGGCGTCAGCACTGCCTGAAACGGGACGCCTGGCACCTCCCGCAACCCTCCCTCGAAGCGATAGGTGTCACCATTGGGCCGGCCCTGCGCCACCAGCGTCGCATCATCGGTGCCGGCCATGGCGGGATAGTTGGGATCCGGATTGTGGCGCACGGTCCTGACCACAACCGAGACATCGTCGCCGCTTTCCTCGTAAGTGCCGATATGGGCGAAGGCCGAATTGCCGCCGAGCATCTTGCCGTCGTGCGCATGCATCACGCTGCGGCCGACCGCATCGTTGAGCTGAAATCTGACCTTATAGAAGCCTCCGAAACCCACGTCGGTCCCCGGCCTGCGCCATCCAGACCAAGTCTAGCGCGCTTTCGGTGAGGTCGATACCGGCTTGCGCTGAACAAAGCGTGTGGACGGTTCGGAAGTGCAACCAGTCCAATGCCACTAAAATGCGAAAGTCCGCCAAAGCCAGACGGCTTTGGCGGACTTGATTGCGGCCCCGGGCGCCCCCAGCCCGGGCCGGGAGCGTCTTAGGCCGCGGCCTTCTTGCCGGTCGGGACCTGAGCGACGGTCTTCAGGATCTGCGAAGCGATCTGGTAGGGGTCGCCTTGGGAGTTCGGACGGCGATCTTCCAGATAGCCCTTGTAGCTGTTGTTGACGAAGGAGTGCGGAACGCGGATCGAAGCGCCGCGGTCGGCGACGCCGTAAGAGAAGGTATCGATCGAGGCCGTCTCGTGCTTGCCGGTCAGGCGCATATGGTTGTCCGGACCGTAGACCGCGATGTGGTCAGCGCGGTTGGCCTTGAAGGCTTCCATCAGCGCCTCGAAGTACTCCTTGCCGCCGACTTCGCGCATGTACTGGGTCGAGAAGTTGGCGTGCATGCCGGAGCCGTTCCAGTCGGTGTCGCCGAGCGGCTTGCAGTGGAACTCGATGTCGATGCCATAGCTCTCGGTGAGGCGCAGCATCAGATAGCGCGCCATCCACATCTGATCAGCAGCGGTCTTGGAGCCCTTGCCGAAGATCTGGAATTCCCACTGGCCCTTCGCCACTTCGGCGTTGATGCCTTCGTGGTTGATACCGGCGGCGAGGCAGAGGTCAAGATGCTCTTCCACGATCTTGCGGGCGACATCGCCGACGTTCTTGTAGCCGACGCCGGTGTAGTACGGGCCCTGCGGAGCGGGATAGCCGCTCGAGGGGAAGCCCAGCGGACGGCCGTCCTTGTAGAAGAAATATTCCTGCTCAAAGCCGAACCAGGCGCCGGCGTCATCGAGAATGGTGGCGCGCTTGTTGGACGGATGCGGGGTGACGCCATCGGGCATCATGACTTCGCACATCACGAGCGCGCCGTTGGTGCGCGCAGCGTCCGGATAGACGGCGACCGGCTTCAGCACGCAATCGGAGCTGTGGCCTTCAGCCTGCATGGTGGAGGAGCCATCGAAGCCCCAGAGCGGAAGCTGCTCGAGCGTCGGAAACGACGCAAATTCCTTGATCTGAGTCTTGCCGCGCAAATTCGGTGTCGGCGTATACCCGTCGAGCCAAATATACTCGAGCTTGTACTTGGTCATTGAGCCTCTCTGTTGATGATGCAAAACGCGAGGGGCCGAAAAGCCAGCCGGTCTTGCCCCACGCGTACCCGGCCACCATCGGCCAAGAATCTACCAAGCAATTTGAATGCCAATCGCTGCAGTGCGGGAGCGAGCCTCTGGGGAAAAGTCCAGACGGCGAGACGCCATTTTCGCTGCGACATAGAAGCGCGGCTGGCATGCGCGTCAGGCGGCCAAATGACCCTTTGAGGCGGTAACCGGCGCCTGATTCTCCGGCAATTTTGGCTAGGTGCCTGCGGTCCGATTAAAGCCTTGGCACGCCCAAGCAACTTTCCTTGGATGCGCCGCCCCGCACCCGCAACCTTCGCCGCGGCTTACGAGTTAGCCATCTGCTTAGTGCCTCACGCGAAGCAAAACCGAAAATGCCTACAGAATGATCATCTAGTGACTTTTTTGATCATCTTGCATCCGAGCGGGGCACGGCTGATATCGCAGGTCCGGGTAACCACACGAGAACAAGTCGGGCGCACCATGGAGGATCGCAGCTCCGATGAGAGGAGAGAATCACATGAATTCGGGTTTGAATCAGGGATCTGCCAAGATCTACCAATTTCCGGTCGGCGGCCGGGCCTCCATCGCGGGACACCGCTACGGTGAGACCAAGTCGGCGCTCGAGATTGCCGCCTCACAGGTGAACAAGGCCGATTGCAGCGGTAGCTGGTACCACCAAGCGGCTATCGAGGAATCCAAGCCAACGCGTGACCACTAATGCCGGGTGGATGTCGGATAACGTCCCGACGGGAATGTCGGGGATCGGTAGCGTAGAAAAGGGTCGGAGCGAGCGCGTTTCGGCCCTTTTTCATGCCAGCTCGCAGGCCGTGGCCGGCCGCGTGGCGTGCTTGAGCGTGGCGAGGCCGGCTTTGGTGATCCTCAGCGTAACGCCGCCGCCGGAGTAGCGCGAGCCTGACACGGTCAGCCGCTTCAACAGCGTCACCGCCTTGCCGTCGAGTTGCAGATGGGCGCGGGAATCGTACTGGAAAAATCCCACGATGAACTGCGTGCCGTCAGCACAGCGATAGTTCCGGAACGTGCTCTGGGCCGAGGCTTGCGACCTGCCGGCGAGGGTTCCCGCCACCAAGACCACCGCAAAAATCGCTGCCTGCCGATGATTCATGCTTCGCCCCCGGAGCCAGCTTGAGTATAGACGAGCGCGGGATGCGCACCATCTCTTATCCGGTCATCTGCTTGCCGTAGAAGATTGCTTAAGTCAGCCCGATGCAAGATTCCCCTGCCCGACATTTCAATCTCGCCGGCGCCAGCAATTTCCGCGACCTCGGCGGCTACACCACGCGCGACGGCCGCAGCGTCCGTTGGCGCCAGATCTTTCGCTCCAACCATCTCGGCCGCCTCACCGACGACGATGTCGCAGTGGTCCGCGGCCTCGGCGTCCGCAGCGCCTTCGATTTCCGTGGCCGCGAGGAGCGCGCCGAGGGGCTGTGCGGGGTCGCCGAGATCACCGTGCATTCGCTCCCTGTCGAACCAACGGTGATCGCCGCGCTGCGCGCCATCGCCGCCAGCGGCAGTCCGCCGACCGAGAATGACGCCATCGAGGTGATGCGCGATTCCTACCGGAGCTATGTGCAGGAGAACACGCCGCGCTTCCGCGCACTGTTTGCGCATCTGTTGGAGGACCGCGCGCCGCTCGTCATCCATTGCAGCGCCGGCAAGGACCGCACCGGCTTCGCCTGCGCGCTGATCCTGCACACGCTCGGCGTTCCCGATGAGGTGATCTCCGAAGACTATCTGCTGACCAACCGCTTCTATCGGCGCGATCCCATCGTGACCAGCGATCTGCCCGACAGTGTCCTGCAGGTGATCGGCACGGTGCGGGCGGCCTTCCTGGCCACGTCGTTCGAGGCCATCAACGCCGATTACGGCGGCCTCGACAATTATATCCGCGACGGACTCGGCATCGCCGAGGCTGAGCGCGCGCAACTCTCCGCGCTCTATCTCGACAAGCTCTAAGCAGCCGCTTCCAGCTCGGCGTCGAGGTCGGCGATGACCTCCTCGAAGGCCGAGATCGCCTGCTGTACGGCCGCGATCTGCATCAACTCCCAGCCGCTGACCGGACCGGCGCGATTCTGCAGCGCGACGACCAAGTCCCGCCGCTGCTCCTTAAGCTGAACGAGCGGTAAACCGTGATCGGGTAAGTTTCCCATGGTCTGATCCCCTGCCATGATGGGACCTCGCTTCTAGCGAACGGATTCTGCAATCGACTTACAGAAGTCCGGCAAATTTTACCGATCAAGGGCGAGACCGTAGTCCTACGTAGACGGCTACGCTACGGCGGCAGCTTTCCGAATAGCATCCGTAAGACCCCTAGAGATCCGGAGCGTGCTGCCGTCGCTCTGATGCAATCGATCGGGATCGGTCGGGTCGAGCATACGATCGAAACCGATATTGTTCTGCGCATGCCAATGCTGCATCAGCGCCCAGCGGCGAAACACATTGACTCCTGCCCGCTCTGCCACTGCGGCGATCAGCGAGACCATGCGCTCGGAAAGCTCCGCCTTGTCGTCGATCAACATCGCCGGGACATGTTGCGGATCGATCAGCAGCACGTCCATCTGGCCTGCATGGGCACGAAGCCGGTCGACACCGACGGCAATTTTCGCCGCGACGTCGTCGACGTTGTACTTCTCCTTGTGGAAGACGGCGTTGGTGCCGACCTGCCAGATCACCAGTGACGGTGCCGGTGCTTCGGCGAAAATGTCCGAATCGAAGCGATCTAGTTCTTCGATCGCCTCTTGGCCGCCTACCCCCCTGTTGAGCACATCGATCCTTGGATTATCGCTGGCGCGCCTCAGATACATTTCCAGCCAATATGGATAAGGCAAGACATCTTCCCTACCAGCGGTCGATGATGATCCCATCGCGATGATCTTCAGCGGCCCGCCGTGCCGAAGCGCCTCGGCCGGGCGTGGCAGCGGATACTTGAAGGCGATCAACTGATCGGGCAATTCGGCATCTGCAAAATTGTCAACCATTTTGGAGCCTCACAAATTGATTGCTATTTAACGTTGAATGCCTATTTCGCGACGGTTTTGCCGGCATTGCAAATGAATTTCTGCTGAGTTTAGTCTGTCTGCCCCGGGTAGTGCGGAGCTGTCTCATGAACGGAAAAGTTATTGTCATCACCGGCGCGTCCGGTGCGCTCGGCAAGGTGGTCGTTGAGGAAGCCCTGGCGCGCGGCGCATGCGTGGCCGGCATTGATCACGCGCCGTCATCGCTTTCGCCGACGTCGAGCCGGATTGAGCTCGGCGGCGTTGATCTGATCGACGCAGCCCAGGCGAAAAAGGCGATCGACACGGCGGCGACACATTTCGGCCGGCTCGACGCGCTCATCAACATCGCCGGCGGCTTTGCCTTCGAGACGGTCTCAGACGGCGATCCCGCAACCTGGCAGCGGATGTATGCGCTCAACGTCACGACCGCGCTCAACGCCTCGCGCGCGGCGATCCCGCGCCTTCTTGCGTCCAGCGCCGCGCGTATCATCAATATCGGCGCGCTCGGTGCACTGCAGGCCGGTGCCGGCATGGGCGCCTATGCGGCTTCGAAATCCGGCGTGCACCGCCTGACCGAAGCGCTGGCCGCCGAGCACAAGGGCAGGATCACGGTCAACGCCGTGCTGCCTTCGATCATCGACACCGCCGCCAACCGCGCCAGCATGCCGAAGGCGGATTTCTCAAAATGGGTGGCGCCAAAGGAACTCGCCGACGTCATCCTGTTCCTCGCCAGCGACGCAGCCAGCGCAGTCACCGGCGCGCTGTTGCCGGTGAATGGGCGCGTTTAGCAGAGGTTTTCGAGATGAAGACCGCAAAGACATTGCACAAGCCGTTGAGCAACTCCCTCTTGGAGAGCTGGCGCGCTTTCGAGCATGGTTTGAAGCATTCGATGCCGGCAGCTTCGATATGGAAATCGAGCGCAACGCCCGCGCGGGCAAGCTTGATCCGTTAGCCACTGAAGCAATCAGCGCCTATCGCGCGGGCAGATGTCGAGACCTTTGACCCTCACGCCTCCACCAGCTTCTTCAGGACCGCCTTGAAGCGGACGCTGCGTTTGCCGGCGAGCGCAGTGGCTTCAGCCTCGGCGCCTTCGGAATCGTAGGTGCCGGAGAAGCCAATGCCGACTTCGTGGCGGCCGAACAGCGGCCGCTCGCCCAGGCTCGGCGTATGCTCGCGATTGACGATCTCGCCCTTCCACCGGCCATTCGCGGCGGTGTAGGCGCCGATATAGTCGAAATAAGCATCGCCGCCCCAGATGCGGCCGTCATGCAGCATCATCACGCCGGTGTTGCCGCCGTCGAGTCCATCAAGCATGCGAATGTGGATGGAATAGAGCCCGTTGCCGATGCCGTCGGGTCCGACCCTGCCAGGCGCAGGCGCATCCTTGTCGTTGATCGGGGTCAGGATCGCCGTGAACACGATGCCGGGCAAGGCGGAGGTCCCGCCTTCGAAATGAACCTCGTCGCCCTTGTGCGTGCCCTTGAAGGTCATGACGATGTTGTCGACCGGGAACATCGGCACATAGTCCGGATCGTGGTTGTGGCGCGTCATCTTCACCTCGGACGAGATGATGCCGCCTTCCTCCGTGTAGCTGCCGATGAAGGACGAACCGGAATTGCCGCCATAGAACTTGCCGGAGGCGGTTGCGAACATCACGCCGCAGCCAGTGCCCCGCGCTGTCCTGAACGAGAATTTGTACAGTCCCTGCAGCACCCTGGCGCCTGCTTCTCACGCGACAAATGCAACCAGTTCCCGCGCGGACCGTTTGCTCGCGCAGGCTCACCGATCGCCATTTGGTCTAGTCGTCCCGCACCAAGACTAACCGTTTTGCCACCGTCCCGGCAAACGCTTTGCGGTAGACTCCTCGAAATTGAGTCGCGGCATTCCGCGGCTGGAGTCTTGCGCGTGGAAACCTCGCTCTATCTGCCCGTCAAACGGTTCCTCGAACAGCTCGGCTTCACGGTGAAGGGCGAGATCGGCGGCTGCGACCTGGTGGCGCTGAGCGGCGACGATCCGCCGGTCGTCGTGGTCGGTGAGCTGAAGCTCACCTTCAACCTGGAACTGATCCTGCAGGCGGTCGGGCGCGCCGGCGCCTGCGACGAGATATGGATCGCCGCCAAATTATCGACGCGCGGCAAGGGACGCGAAAGCGACGCGCGCTACCGCAATCTCTGCCGCCGCCTCGGCTTCGGCATGCTGGGAGTGACCGGCGCCGGCGAGGTCGAGGTGCTGGTGAAGCCGCCGACCACGGCGCCGCGCCGCGATCCGAAGAAGCGCTCGCGCCTGGTTGCCGAACACAATCGCCGCAAGGGCGATCCCGTGATGGGCGGCAGCACGCGCTCGCCGATCATGACCGCCTACCGCCAGCAGGCGCTTGCCTGCGCGTCGGCCCTCGCGAATGGACCACGGCGCGTGCGCGAGCTCCGGGTCGATATTCCGGATGCCGGCAAGATCCTGCTGCATAATGTTTACGGCTGGTTCGACCGCGCCGAGCGCGGGATCTATGTGCTGACCGACGCAGGCCGCGCCGCGTTGCAACGCTGGCCGCAGCCGCCCGTTGATTCCGCAGCTATCGAAACGGCGGCCTCGATGTGAGTGACGACGGCCGAGCGACGCACGATTGCGGTGCATAACCGGTAACGATCGCGCGATGAGTCGGGGTAAACTTGAGAAAGTCTACCGTGCATGGCTGGATTGCCATGTCAGTTTCATATTGCAATGCAACAATATGGCGCCTAGGTATCCGGCCCACGCATGATCCGGAAAAAGTAGCTACCGGTTTTTCCTCGCGACAGACACGAAGGGTTTGCGCGGAGATCATGCTCAAAACGAAGAGGCGGGCGGATGACGATTCATGGAACCGTCGTTGCGCTCCCAGCGAGGCCCCGATGAGCGAAGACTGGCAAACGAAATATGGTCCCCGACGCGTGAGGCGCGATCCGCCGACGCTGGAGGAAGCGATCTTCGCCGCCGTCGGCATCACCGACGACCTCGAGCAGCAGGCCGAGATCGCGTCCGCCTTGATGGGCCTTCCTTACGAGGACGTGCTGGCTGAGGTGAAGAAGACGGCGCGAACCAGCGTAAGATCGGCGACCCGTGTGATCACGGGCGAGCAAGGCGCGCAGCGCGCGGTCGTGGTCGAGCGGCGCGTGGTCCGGCGGTTCGGTAACGACAAGCGCACCGGCACCTGAACTGCGATTGGCAACTCGTTCATCTGAACGAATTGCCGGGGCGGCGCGGGCGTAGCGGCGCGCCGATCAGGCGGCGCGGCCCCAGCCGTACATCTTGAACACCATCTGCCAATAGGCGCGGTTGAGATTGGCGATCGCGCGCGCCGCCTCCAGCGGCGCAACCGCCGCCGGGACCGGTTCCGGCTGGCCATGCCGCGCGAGATCGATGCTGCCGGTGGATTCACCGTGGCGGAACGTCAGCTTCGCGCCGAACTTGCTGGCGAGCGTCCGCATCGCCTCGTTCTGCGCACCGGTGGTGATCCGAAGCGAGCGATAGCCCCTCGCCTGCGCCTCTGCGATCAGCTTGCGGAACAGGACGCTGCCGACGCCCTTGCGGCGCGCCGAGCGCTCCACGCTGAAGGCGATCTCAGGCTCGCCGTCCGGCGATTGCTCCGGCGGATGCAATTCGGCCGCACCGCGCACCGTGCCGTTGTCGAAATAGGCGATGATGACGGTGCCGTCGCTGGCGCATTTTTCGGCGTAGCGCTTGATGAAGCCGTCATCCATGAAGCCATGGAAGCGATCATAGCGGCTGGTTCGGTCCAGCCTCAGCAGATGATCCCGCAAAAGCGGCAATTCCGACTGGCTGAGGGTCCGAACGGTACCTTTGGCTGGCGCCGAACGGGCAGAATCGTAGTTCATTCCATAACTCCTCGTGGTAGCCCTCGAGGAGGCGTCGAATCCCTAGACACCCAATATTGTGCGTCGCAGCATGAAATTCAAGTACGTAGATTCACCGAATCTCGCATTTGGATTCACTTGATCTTCGGATTGAATTTATTGATGAATTCAGGACTTCGCGCGTACTAAAGTACCATCTGGGTCTGGGTTACGATGGCGA
This sequence comes from Bradyrhizobium sp. 31Argb, assembly GCF_043638955.1. NCBI lineage: Bacteria > Pseudomonadati > Pseudomonadota > Alphaproteobacteria > Hyphomicrobiales > Nitrobacteraceae > Bradyrhizobium > Bradyrhizobium sp. 31Argb. The sequence goes on from NZ_JBEGDB010000155.1 coordinate 12,523, forward strand.
CCAGCTTGCCGTCCTCGGTTTCCAATCGGATCTGCCAAACCTGCGTGCGCCGCCCGCGATGCACGGGCGTGGCAACGGCGATGACCGTGGTCCCCTCCTTGGCGCCGCCAATGAAGTTGGTCTTGCTCTCGATCGTCGTCGTCCCCTTGGCATCCTCGGGCAGATTGATCACAGTCGCGGCCGCCCCGACCGAGTCCGCAAGCGCCATCACCGCGCCGCCGTGGATGGTGTGATGCAGCGTGCAGAGGTCCGGCCGCACCAGCATCTTTGCCACCACGCGGTCCTTGTCGGCCTCCGTGAAGATGACGCCCTTCAGTTCCGCAAACGGCATCTTCATCGATTGGATCTTTTCCAGCGGCGTCATGCGTCCTCCCGTTTTGTTGTGCGCGCGGCAGCGGCAGAGAATGGACGGAGCCGGTAAATCAGGCAATGACGTCGGAGGTAATGGCCGGCGTGACGATGCGGCCGACGATAGAGATTTCCGATGCGCCACTTTCCTCCCCGCCGGATCGTCTGCCTCACCGAGGAGACCGTGGAGACGCTGTACCTGCTCGGCGAGCAGGACCGCATCGTCGGCGTCTCCGGCTATGCGGTGCGACCGCCGCAGGTCCGGCGCGAGAAGCCGCGCGTCGCGGCGTTCATCTCGGCCGACATCCCGAAAATCCTGGCACTCGAGCCGGACCTCGTGCTCGCCTTCTCCGACATCCAGGCCGACATCGTCGCCGATCTCGTGCGGGCCGGCGTCGACGTCCACGTCTTCAACCAGCGCGACATTGCCGGCATCATGGCGATGATCCGCATCCTCGGCGCCATCGTCGGCGCCGCCGAACGCGCCGACCGGCTTGCCGCGGATTTCGAGCAGCGCCTCGCCGCCATCGCTGCGACACCGCGTTCGCAGCCAAAGCCAAAAGTCTATTTCGAGGAATGGGACGATCCCCTGATCAGCGGCATCGGCTGGGTGTCCGAGCTGATCGAGATCGCCGGCGGCGAAGACGCGCTGCCAGGCTTGCGGCTACAGAAGGCGGCAAAAGACCGCATCATCGCGCCCGAGATCGTGCGTGACGCCGCGCCTGACGTGATCCTCGCCTCCTGGTGCGGCAAGAAGGTCGTGCCCGACCGCATCCGTAACCGTCCCGGCTGGCGCGACATCCCCGCCGTGCGCAACGATCGTATCGTCGAGATCAAGTCGACGATCATTTTGCAGCCGGGCCCCGCCGCGCTCACCGATGGGCTGGATGCGATCGTCGCGGCGCTGTGGTCGTCGAATTCGTAGGGTGGGCAAAGCGAAGCGTGCCCACCTTCTCTTGCACCGGCCGTGAATGGTGGGCACGCGGAGCTTGTCATCGGGCGCGCGTTCGCGCGACCCGTTCGCTTTGCCCACCCTACGGCGCCTTACACCTTCTCCACCCCACACCATTCCGCGATAAACAGTGCGGTGGCCTTGGTGGATTTGCGCAGCGACTCCAGATCGACATATTCGTTGAAGCCGTGCATCGCCGCGCCGCTGGCGCCGAAGCACAGGCTCGGGATGTTGTAGTTCAATCCGTAGAAGCGGGTATCGGTGAGCGCGGTGAAGGCACGGTCTTCCACCGTGCCGCCATAGACGGCGCCAAACGCCTTCGCGAACGCCGCTTCCGGCGCGGCCGCGTCAGTCAGCTCATAGCCCTCGGACAGGAAGCCCGACCACTGCACCTCAGGCGGATTGTTGGAGAGGAAACGATGGTCGCGCGCGGCCGCCGAGACGCAAGCCAAAATCTCCTTCTGGCACTCCGCGATCGACCAGCCCGGCAGCACGGCGATGCGGCAATCGACGTCGCACCAGGCCGGCACGCTGGAGGCCCAGTCGCCGCCCTTGATGATGCCGGGATTGAAGTTGATGGGATGCGCGACATCCTTGAAATGCCGGTCGGCCTTGGCGCGCTCGTTCCACTCGGCTTCGAGCTTCTCCAGCGCGTGGATCAGATGATACGCCGCCATGATCGCGTTCGAGCCGGCGCCCGCCTCGAACACGTGCACCGGGAAGCCGCGCACCTTCAGCCGAAACCAGATCACGCCGACCTGCGAGCGGATCATCTTGCCGTCGGTCGGCTCCGGGATGAAGCAGGCATCGGCACGATAGCCGCGTTGGAGCGTCGAGAGCGCGCCGACGCCGGTGCTCTCCTCCTCGATCACCGACTGGAAGTGGATCCGCCCGGTCGGGCGAAAGCCTGCAGCCTTGATCGCATCAAGCGCATAGAGCGCGCCGATCGTGCCCGACTTCATGTCGCAGGCGCCGCGGCCATACATCCGCCCGTCCTTGATGGTGGGTGAGAATGGCAGCGTCTCCCACATGTCGAGCGGGCCCGTCGGCACCACGTCGCAGTGCCCCTGCAGGATCAGCGATTTGCCGCCATCGGTAGGCGGCCGATAGGTGCCGACCACCGTGCGCGCCCTGGAGAAATCATGCTCGATCGGGCCGAAGCCGCGAAGATCCTTCAGATCGTCGACATTGATATGCCAGTCGTCGACCTCGTAGCCGCGTGCGCGCAGGAGATCGCCGATCATGTCCTGGCATGGACCTTCCGCGCCACGGGTCGAGGGGATCGCGACGAATTCCTTCGTGGTCGCAAGCTGCGCATCGAAGCCGGCATCAACGGCGTCCAGGATCCTTTGTTGCGTATCGGCATTCATGCGGCGGCTCCAACTCCAGGTTCGATCATCAAGCGCACGGGCGCTTGCCCGACACCGCTATAGCGTGATCTCAGCCACCGGGGTACTGCGCAAAATAGGCATCTCGCAATGCTTCTTCGAGCAGACGGCCTTCCGAATAGCCATCGAGTGATGCCGGCCGCGTCACGCCGTCGAGCAGCCGCGAGCAAGGTTCCGGCGCGCCGAGCACGGTGCGCACCGGAATGCGCTCGGCATAAATCGGCAGCTCGTAATCCTCATCGTCATCGGCGACGCCCTTGGCGCGGATCTTGGCCGAGGCTTCCTCGATCTCCATCGCGATGAAGGATGTCGCCTTGATCTCCTGCGTATTGCTCTGCCGCAGGCTCGCGGTGCGATCGGGAAAGAAGCGGTCGACCATCGCGACCAGCGCGCGCTGCTTCTCGTCCGGATCGGTGACGAGGTAGGCCGTCCCAAACGCCATCACCGCGCGGTAGTCGGCCGAATGATTGAAGCCGCAGCGCGCCAGCACCAGGCTGTCGAGATGCGCGACCGTGAGACAGACCCTCTGGCCCGCGGACTGGTTCCTCAGCATGCGGCTGGCGCTGCTGCCGTGCCAGTACAGCCGTATTCCCTCGCGCCAGAAGAAGGTCGGCGTGCAATAGGGCTGGCCGTCGATCGCATAGGAGACGTGGCACAGCATCGAGGAGTCGAGGATGCGGTGAACGGTTTCATGATCGTAGAAGCCGCGATCATGGCGGCGCTTCACCTGGTTTCGTGGTGACAGCGGATATGAGGCGGCAGCACCTTCGCTCACGGTAACTCCTGTTTAGGATTTTGAACGTTTCGAAACAGTTGTAGCGCCGGATTTGGTCTGCGATAGTGCCAATTCCATGCGAAAAATTTCGACCAATTCTGCGTCGCCGAGCAAGGCCGAACTGCCGCTCGACCTTTCCGGACCGCACATCACACCGGGCGCCTCCGCCCAGCAGCGCCTCTACCAGGCGCTTTGCCACGCCATCCTCGGCGGCATCGTCAAACCGGGCGAGCCGCTGCCGCCCTCCCGCACGCTGGCACGGCAGACCGGCTTTCGCCGTAACGCGGTCGTCACCGCCTATGAACGGTTGATCGCGGACGGGTTCGCGGTGGCGACCACAGGCTCGGGGACGTTCGTCGCGGCCCGCATCCCTGCCCGCGCCCGCGAAGCGCCGAAGCCAAAGATCACCATCGATGCGCCCCAGCAAGGCGCGCTCGCGCTCGGCTGCACGCATATCGATAGCCGCGCCCTGCAGCGCTTCCGCGCCTTCGTCGGGCGACGGATGCGCGCCTTCAGCGCCGTGCATTTCCATTACGGCGATCCCAGGGGCAGCCGCGAGCTCCGCGCCGCAATCGCCGATCATTTGTTGTCGGCGCGCGGCCTGCGCTGCGACCCCGAGCAGATCATGCTGACGTCGGGCACGCTGCACGGGTTGCGCATCGTGTTGAGCGCAATCCTCAAGCCCGGCGATCAGATCTGGTGCGAGGATCCGGGGTACCCAATCGCGCGCCGAACCATCGAGCATTGCGGCTATCGCGCGGTTTCCGTTCCGGTCGACGCATCGGGCATGATGGTTGCGAACGGCCGGGCCCGCGCGCCGGCGGCGCGTGCGGCCTATGTGACGCCGTCGCATCAGTTTCCGCTCGGCGTGCAGATGTCGATGCCGCGCCGGCTGGAACTGCTCGACTGGGCCAAGGCCGCCGATGCCTTTGTGTTCGAGGACGATTACGACAGCGAGTTCCGCTATGACGGCGCTCCCCTGCTGTCGCTGGCCGGCATCGATCATCTCCGGCGCGTCATCTACATGGGCACGTTTGCCAAGACGCTGTTTCCGGGATTGCGCATCGGCTACTGCGCGCTGCCTGAAAAATTGATCGGCCCGGTGACGGCGGCCCGCGCCGCGCTCGACCGCTTTCCGGGCACGCTGATGGAAGGCGCTGTCGCTGACATGCTCAACTCCGGCGCCTTCGCCGCCAACCTGAAGAAGGTGCGCAGGCTCTACCGCGAAGCGCGTGACGTACTGGCCTCGACGCTGGCGGCGGCATCAGACGGTGAGCTGTCGGTGCCGGTGCCCTCGCAGGGCCTGCATCTGGTGGCGCGGTTCGATCCGTCGACCGACCCGGTCGTGGCGTCAGAGGCCAGACGCGCGGCCGGCGTCGACGGCTGGCTGCTTGCGGAGACCTATCATCGCGCGCGTCCCCTGCCCGGCTTCGTGCTGGGGTTTGCCGGCCACGACCTTCCGCAACTGAAAGCATCGGCCGAGCGACTGGCGAAGGCGTCACTCACCGCGCTGCGCGAGCGCCGCAAGCCGAGAGCCCGCGTCGCCAAAACGCCAACGTCGCGCGCGGCTCTATGAGAATCGCCGGCGGCTCATTAAGCTGAAAATGAAAAGCTGTACGGCGGAGATACCGGATGCCCGGCAATCGCAACGTCCTGTATCCGATCATCGGTGTGCTGCTCGCCGTCATCGGCGTGCTCGGCTACCAGCTCTACCAGGCCAAGAAGCAGCCCGAAGGTTTCCAGATCAATGTCGGCCCCGACGGGCTGAAGATCCAAGGGAAGTGACGCTCAAGTGACGCTGATGATTTCGGAAAGAATTCTGCGCGTCGGCTGCATCGCGCTGCTTGGCTGGCTCGCATCGCCACTGTCAGCGTCGGCGCAGGTGCTGGGACGCGAGCAGGACATCATTGATTTGCGACTGGGCCAGCGCGTGATGGTCGACGACGGATCATGCCCCGCGGGCCAGATCAAGGAAGTCTCGGGCTCGCAGATGACGAGCCAGGGCGTGACGCGCGTGCGCAAATGCATCCCACGTCTCGGCACCAAGAAGCGCTAGGCCGTGTGGACTCTTGGGATTCTCAAATCAGATTGAACGTGATTCAAGGCTTTCTTTTAGGAGGAAGCC
>NZ_JBEGDB010000156.1:0-18095 GCF_043638955.1 Bradyrhizobium sp. 31Argb
CAAAACGAATCGTTCCATCCAAAGCTTGAATCACAGCCAAGCACGAATGAGAATCCTGAATCCCAACAGACCCTAGCGCGCGTCCGATTTCCGAATCTAGCGTCCCCGCAGCACGCCGTCGAGGATGGGCAGGCCGGCGATGACGGCGGCGGCGATCAGGGCGTAGCAGATGGCGCGGAAGACGCGTTCGCTGGCCTTACCGAACAGGGAGGCGCCGAACCATACGCCGATGGCGTAGACCGGCCCGACCACGAGCGAGAACTTGATGGAATCGGCGGTGATCAGGCCGGTGAAGAAATAGCTCACGACGGAAAAGAAATCCGAGGCGCCGAAGAACAGCACGATGTTGGCGCGCGCCACCGTGAAACTGATCGGGCGCCCGAGCCAGTAGCCGACGATCGGCGGACCGCCGGTTTGCGCGAGCCCACTGCAAAAGCCGGAGAGGCCGCCGATGCCGATTGAAAGCGTCGCGTGGTCCTTGCCGCGGTAGCGCCAGCCCGACAGCAACAACGCCATCAGCGCAGCGACGAAGCCGGAAATGATCCAGCGCGTGGTCACTGGGTCGAGCACGCTGAGAAAATACGTGCCGATCGGCACGCCGACGAGTGCACCGAGCACCATGATCGCGGTGGCCTGGCGGTCGGCATGCTTCCACGCATTCGGAACCAGCGGCATGGCCGCGACGAAATCGATGATCAGCAGCAGCGCTGCGACCAGACGGGGCGCAGCGATGCTGCTTGCCAGCGGCATGAAGATCAGCGCGGAGCCGAAACCGGAAAAGCCGCGCGCCGTTCCCGAGACGAAGGCGATGGCACAGATTGCCAGCGCAACGTTGAGGCTGACGTCCGAAGGGATGAGACCGAACGGGCTCATCCCCGGAGAGTGCCGCCGGTCTTCTTCGTGACGTCAGTGACGATCTTGGCTGCCACCGCGTCGATCTCCTGGTCGGTCAGCGTCTTCTCGCGCGGCTGAATGGTGACCGCGATCGCAATCGACTTCTTGCCGTCGTCCATGCCCTTGCCCTCATAGACGTCGAACACGGTGACCTCTGTGATCAGCTTCTTGTCCGCGGCCAGCGCGGCGCGGACGATATCGCCCGCCTTGACGCTGCGGTCGACGATGAAGGCGAAGTCGCGCGACACTGGCTGGAACGCGGAGAGTTCGAGCGCGGGCTTGGCGCGGGTCGGCTTGCGCTTGGCCTCGGGGATGCGGTCGAGGATCACCTCGAACGCGATCATCGGGCCATCGGCGCCGAGCGCCTCGAGCGCGCGCGGATGCAACTCGCCGAAATAGCCGAGCACGTTCTGCGGGCCGATCTGGATCGTGCCGGAACGGCCGGGATGCAGCCAAGCCGGGCCGCCGGGCACAATCTGCACCGCCTGCACCGGCGCGCCGGCCGCTGCCAGCACGGCAAACGCGTCGGCCTTGGCATCGAACGCGTCAGCGGTGGCCGAGCCGGACCAGCTCCGCCCCAGGCCTTCCAACGAGGCGAAGCCGTGGCGCACGCCGGAAGCGGCAACGAACTGGTCTTCCGGCCTGTCGCCCTTGAACACCTGGCCGACCTCGAACAGCGCCACGTCAGGATAACCGCGGTTGATGTTCGCCTGCGCCGCTGCGACCAGGCCGGGCAAGAGGCTCGGCCGCATGTCCGAGAGGTCGGATGCAATCGGGTTGGCAAGCGCCAGCTCGGCCTGACCACCGCCGAACAATTCCGCCGCGGGTTTTGAGATGAACGACCAGGTTACCGCCTCCACCATGCCCCGCGCGGCCAGCGCGCGCTTGGCGCGGCGGGTGCGGAGCTGGATAGAGGTGAGCACCGGCTTGCGAGGTTCCTCGCCACGATCGAACGGAGTCATCGGCACCTTGTCGACGCCGACGATGCGGACGATCTCCTCGACGATGTCGGCCTTGCCATGCACATCGGTGCGCCAGGACGGCACTGCGATCTTCACCACCGGGCCGGTGCCCGCGACCATGAAGCCGAGATGGGTGAGAATGCGCTTCGTCTCGACCAGCGAGACTTCGATTCCCGCGAGGCGCTTGACCTCGGTCAGCGGGAAATCGATCACGCGGTCGTCGCCGTAGCGATTGCCGACGACGATGCTTTCCGACGGCGCGCCGCCGCACAATTCCATCACTATCTTGGTCGCCAGCTCGAGACCAGGAACCATGAAGGCCGGGTCGACGCCGCGCTCGAAGCGATAGCGCGCATCCGAATTGATGCCGAGCTTGCGCCCGGTCTGGGCGATGTTGATCTCGTTCCACAGCGCCGATTCGATCAGCACGTCGGTGGTGTTCTCGTCGCAGCCGGAGGCCTCACCGCCCATGATGCCCGCGAGCGATTCGACGCCGGCGTCATCGGCAATGACGCACATCGAGGAATCGAGCGTGTAGGTGCGGCCGTCGAGCGCGAGCAGGGTCTCGCCGTCGCGGGCGTGGCGAACCACCAGATTGCCCTTCACCTTCCTGGCGTCGAACACGTGCAGGGGACGCGCACGGTCGTAGGTCATGAAGTTGGTGATATCGACCAGCGCATTGATTGGCCGCAGCCCGATCGAAGCCAGGCGCTTCTGCAGCCATTCCGGCGACGGGCCGTTCTTCACGCCGCGCACCAGCCGCAACGCGAAGCCCGGGCAGAGCGAGGCGTCTTCCACCGTCACCGTCACCGGCGAGGCGAATTCGCCCCTGATCGGCTTGATCGCGGGGTCGATGAACTTGCCCATGTCGGCGGCGGAGAGATCGCGCGCGATCCCGTGCACGCCAGTGCAATCCTGCCGGTTCGGCGTCAGGTTGATCTCGATTGTCGGATCGCCGAGCCCGGCCCATTCGGCATAGCCCTGACCGACGGGTGCGTCGGCGGGCAATTCGATGATGCCGTCATGATCGTCGGAGATCTCGAGCTCGGCCGCCGAACACAGCATGCCGCGGCTTTCGACGCCCCTGATCGTGCCGACGCCGAGCGTGATGTTCTTGCCAGGAATGAAGGTGCCGGGGGCTGAGAACACGCTGATCAGGCCTGTTCGCGCATTCGGCGCGCCGCAGACCACCTGCACCGGCGCAGCACCGTTGCCGGTGTCGACCATGCAGACCCGCAGACGATCGGCATTCGGATGCTGCTCGGCCGAGATCACCCGCGCAATGGTGAACGGCGCCAGCGCCTTCGCCTTGTCCTCGATGCTCTCGACCTCGAGCCCGATCATGGTGAGCTTGTCGGCGAGCTTTTCCAGGGGCTCGTCGGTGTCGAGATGTTCCTTCAGCCAGGAAAGGGTGAATTTCATGATGCCAACCTGTGATCGCGAAAAACCTCAACCAGACGAAAACGCTCGCACATCAGCATCATGTCTTCGCTGAATTTGCCCTGCCGACCGAAATAGCGGCGGTGCGCGTCCCGCCAATATTGCAGGCTGCGGTCACCTTCACCTTCTTCGTAGGCAAACGCTGCGTCGACCTCGCCAAAACGGCGATAGGTCACCTCGGTTGTTTCGATGACGCAAGCCGGTTCGCCGCGGCCGTCGAGCACGATCCAGCGTTCGCCTGATGTCGAGGTGTTCGGCTCGTGTTCAGTGCTGCAGGTCGCGGTCTTGATGCCTTTGATGACGAGTTCGAGCAATTCGTCGGCAAGCCCGGGGCCGTCGCCAAAGGCGAACGCGCGCAAGCTCCGATATTGCTCGGGCACAGGACTCAGGTTCACGTACTAAGCCCTCCCGCCAGCGTTGGGAGGTCGAGCGGCTTGAAGCCGTAGTGGCTGAGCCAGCGGACGTCGCTGTCGAACAATTGGCGCAGGTCGCTCATGCCGTATTTCAGCATCGCGATGCGGTCGATGCCCATGCCCCAGGCAAAACCCTGGTAGACGTCGGGGTCGAGGCCGCAGGCGCGCAGCACGTTCGGGTGCACCATGCCGCAGCCCAAAATCTCCAGCCAGTCCTCACCCTCGCCGAAGCGGATCTCGCCCTTGTCGCGGCGGCACTGGATGTCGACTTCCAGCGACGGCTCGGTGAATGGGAAGAACGACGGCCGGAAGCGCATGTTGATGTGGTCGACCTCGAAGAACGCCTTGCAGAACTCGTGCAGGATCCATTTGAGGTGGCCGAGATGCGACTCCTTGTCGATCACGAGCCCCTCGACCTGGTGGAATTGCGGCGTGTGGGTCGCGTCCGAATCGATGCGATAGGTGCGGCCGGGACAGATCACGCGGATCGGCGGCTTCTGCGTCAGCATCGTGCGCACCTGCACCGGCGAGGTGTGGGTCCGCAACAGCATGCGCGAGCCATCCTCCTTCGGATTGAAGAAGAAGGTGTCGTGCATCTCGCGCGCGGGATGGCCGATCGGGAAGTTCAACTTGGTGAAGTTGTAGTCGTCGGTCTCTATGTCGGGACCTTCGGCGACCGAAAATCCCATGTCGGCGAAGATCGCCGTCAGCTCGTCCCAGACCTGGCTGAGCGGATGGATGCGGCCCGCTTCCGCCGGCGCCTCGCGCAGCGGCAGCGTGACGTCGATGGTCTCAGAGGCAAGCCGGGCATCGAGCGCGGCGGCCTTCAGCACCTCGCGGCGCTCGGCGAGCGCCTGAGTGACCTTGTCCTTGGCAAGGTTGATCGCCGCGCCTTGTGTCTTGCGCTCCTCGGGCGACATCTTGCCAAGGGTGGCAAGCAGCGCCGAGATCGAGCCTTTCTTGCCGAGGGCGGCGACGCGCACGGCTTCCAGCGCCGCTTCGTCGCCGGCGTTGGTAATGTCAGCGAGGATTTGCGATTCGAGTTGAGCAAGGTCGGTCATGGCAATCCCTTTTGGCCAGGATACCAAGCCGGCGCTCCCAGCCCGGCATGCCCGGATTTGGCCGGGCATGACAATTTCCAGAAACTTCGCAGAAAAGCGACGATGGTTTAGGCCGCGAGCGCGGCCTTGGCCTTCTCGGCGATCGCCTGGAACGCGGCCGGCTCGTGGATCGCGAGGTCCGACAGCACCTTGCGGTCGACGACGACGCCCGACTTGGAGAGACCGTCGATAAAGCGGCTGTAGGTCATGCCGAACGGGCGGACGGCGGCGTTGAGGCGCTGGATCCAGAGCGCGCGGAAGGTACGCTTCTTGCGCTTGCGGTCGCGGAACGCATATTGGCCGGCCTTCTCGACCGCCTGCTTGGCGACGCGGATGGTGTTCTTGCGGCGGCCGTAATAGCCCTTGGCGGCCTTGTAGACTTTCTTGTGCTTGGCGTGGGCGGTCACACCGCGTTTGACGCGAGACATGACTTAAATCCTTAGATTTCTGAAGTGGTGACGGGGGCCGCGCGGACCGCGGCGAGGTTCAAGCGGCTCGGCTCAAGCGTTCGGCAAGAAGTACTTCTTGATGTTGTCGCCGTCGGTCTTGAACAGCACGCGGGTGCCGCGGAGCTGGCGGATCTGCTTGTTGGTCCGCTTGATCATGCCGTGGCGCTTGCCGCGCTGGGCGTGCATCACCTTGCCGGTACCGGTCACTTTGAAGCGCTTTTTGGCGCCCGATTTGGTCTTCAGCTTGGGCATTTGGCTCTCCTTAAGTGCCAGCACGAAACCGCCCCGCGAGGGGCGCCGGCCGGCTAAAATGCTCGTTAGAGCGTTGAATGTGCTCAGGTTTTTCGCAAATGAAACAACCCGCACAGAACGTCGCCACGGCAGCCCTTGATCAGCCGGGCGGCGAAGGTTGCGCTTATGGCAGAGTAGGGGCGAATTGGCAATCCCGGAACCGCTGCGGGACGACCGTAGCCCGGGTGGAGCGCCAGCGTAACCCGGGACGCCTGCATCGCTTGGCGACAGACCCAGGTTGCGCTGCGCTCCACCCGGGCTACTGGCCGAACGAAAACGCCCGCCGGATCGGTCCGGCGGGCGTTTTCTTTCACCGATCGAAAATTCGCCTCAGCGCGGCGCCAGCACCATCACGACCTGGCGGCCTTCGAACTTCGCGTCCTGCTCGACCTTGGCGTATTGCGCGACGTCGGCCTTGACCTTGTCCAACAGTTTGGTGCCGATTTCCTGGTGCGCCATTTCACGACCGCGGTAGCGCAAGGTGATCTTGACCTTGTCGCCCTCCTCAAAGAAGCGCTGCATCGCGCGCATCTTCACGTCGTAGTCGTGATCGTCGATCATCGGACGGAGCTTGATCTCCTTGATCTCGACGATCTTCTGTTTCTTGCGGGCTTCGGCGGCTTTCTTCTGCGCAGAATATTTGTACTTCCCGTAGTCCATGATCTTGCAGACCGGGGGACTCGTATTCGGCGAAATCTCGACCAGGTCCATACCGGCTTCCATGGCCATCTTGATGGCCACCATGGTTTCCACGGTGCCTATATTGGTACCGTTCTGGTCGATTAGCTGGATCTGCGCGTTGCGGATTTCATCGTTGGTGCGCGGCCCGTCTTTGGCGACAGCGGGCGGGGCTCTATTGGGACGGCGAATGGGTAACTCTCCAAAGTTGTGAAGGAAGGCGATATTTTGAAGCAATACTTGGCAACGGGCAAGCGTGCTCGCAAGTTGCATCCCAAAACCGTCAAATGCGCGGCATTTAGGTCACGCGACAGAGCAGATATTTGGTGAGCGGATACTCTACAAGGAGAGATATGTTCCCTGCTCACGGTTTGCCCGTGTCTATCGAAAACGCACTGATGAGAATGACGATCCCATGACCGGTCCCGCGACTATCGACCAGGAACCAGAGTTCATCGAGGTAGGGAACGGCGCCGAAAGCCGCCGCATTGCGGTGCGTGCGCGCGGAGGTCGCAGCCTTGCGGGCAGTCCTGAGCGTAGTCCTGGGCTGTTCTGGCTCGGCGGCTTCAATTCCGACATGAAGGGCACCAAGGCGGTCGCGCTCGATGCGTGGGTCGTGGAACACGAACGCGCCTTTGTCCGGTTCGATTATTCCGGCCATGGCGAATCCGGCGGCAAGTTCATCGACGGCACCATTGGACGCTGGCTCGAGGAGAGTGTCGCGGTATTCGCGCAGTTCTGCAGCGGGCCGCAGGTCGTGATCGGCTCCTCGATGGGCGGCTGGATGGCGCTGCTGCTGGCGCGCGAGCTTGCCAGGCGTGCCGACATCAGCGCCTCGCTCGCGGGAATGGTACTGATCGCGCCGGCGCCGGATTTCACCGAAGAGCTGATGTGGAAGGGCTTTTCGCCGGAAATCCGTGCCGAGATCGAGACCAAGGGCGTCTGGCTGCGGCCGTCGCAATATGGCGATAGCCCCTATCCGATCACGCGGGCGCTGATCGAGGAGGGACGCAATCATTTGTTACTCGGGGCCAAGATCGATGTCGGCTGCCCGGTGCGCATCCTGCAGGGCGCGCAGGATCCCGACTTGCCCTGGCAACACGCGTTCACGCTGGCGCATCGGCTGCCGAGCGAGGACGTGGTGCTGACCATGATCCAGGACGGCGACCACCGCCTGTCGCGCCCGCAGGACATCGCCCGCATCATCGCCGCGGTAAAGGAGATGGGGTGAGCGGCCACTCACGCTGTCATCATCCGCGAAGGCGGATGATCCAGTACGCCGCGGCCCATCGATGTATCACGACCGCTGTGGAATACTGGATGCCCCCGCCTGCGCGGGGCATGACGGAAAGAGTGGGGAGAAACGCCATGGAAACAACGTGCTTGCTCCGCGCCTTCTGCGATGCTGTCGAACAGCGGAAGGGCGCTGCATTCGCTGATTTGTTCACGGACGACGGCGTCTATCACGACGTGTTCTACGGCGCGTTCACGGGGCATGCCGCGATCGCTGACATGATCGACGACGTCTTCTATCGCACCGCGACCGATTTCCGCTGGGACATGCACGACCCCGTCAGCGACGGCCGTACGCTCTATGCGCGCTACACCTTCAGCTACCGCTCGACGCTGCCGGAGGCTGGTGGCGCGCGGGCGATGTTCGAGGGCGTTGCGATCATGACCCTTCGCGATGGCCGCATCGCGGAATATCACGAGGTCGCCAACACCGCGCCGGCCTTCCTCGATATGCACTTTGTGCCGGAGCGAATTGCAAAGATCGTCGCCAAGCAGGGCGCCGAGCTGAAGGCGCGCCCCGAGATGGCGCGGCATCTCGCCAACTGAGGCCGTCATTCCGGGGCGCGCGTTAGCGCGAGCCCGGAATCCATCAGGCCGCGGGGTAAGTGGTGAAATGGATTCCGGGCTCGATGCTGCGCATCGCCCCGGAATGACAAAGGGTGAGGGCGTGCTCAGACGGGCGCCGACTTGCGCACCTGCTGCGACCGCCAGCTCGCGATTTCCGCAAGCTCCGCTTCCGGCCGCTTCACGACCGTCTGACGCCGCCCGAGATAGATATTGCCACCATCGCCCTCGATGGTGATCCAGTCGCCCGCCAGGATGGGCGACTTGCCGAGCGAGGCGCGTTCGGCCACGGCGTCGATCGTCATGTCGGCGCATCCGACGATGCACGGCTTGCCCATCTGCCGTGCGACCAGCGCGGCATGGGCCGTACGCGCGCCGACGGCGGTGACGATGCCGGCCGCGACCGCAAAGCCCGCGACATCGGCCGTGCTGGTGTCCGGGCGCATCAGGATCACGGGGTCGCCGGCGGAAGCAAGCCGCTGCGCGCTTTCGGAATCGAAGGCGGCGCGCCCCACAGCAATGCCGCCGGAGGCGCCGATGCCGGTGACGACCGGATCCTCCACTGCTGCCAGCGAGACTTCGACCAGCGAGGCGAGGTCGACATCGGCGATGCGGCTGAGCCCCTCCTTCGGCGTGATCAGTCCCTCATGCACGAGGTCGATCGCGATCTTTAGTGCGGCGCGCGGCGTGCGCTTGGCGGAGCGCGTCTGCAGGATCCACAATTTGCCGTCCTCGACGGTGAACTCGACGTCCTGGACGTCAGCGAATTCCCGCTCCAGCCGTTTCAGGATGTCGCCGAGCTCGCTCGTGAGCCTCGGCAACGCGCGGGCGATCGTCGCCTCATTGTCGGGCGTGCGCCGGCCCGACACGACGTCCTCTCCTTGCGCGTCGAGCACCAGGTCGATCATCGGCCGCGCTGTGCCGTTCGAAGGGTCGCGCGAGAAGGCAACGCCCGCGCCCGAAGCGAGCCCGCCATTGCCGAACACCATGGCTTGCACCGTCACGGCAGTGCCCTTCAAATCTTCGAGGTTCTGCAGCCGGCGATAGGTCTGCGCGCGCTCGCTCATCCAGGATTGATAGACGGCGCGCGCCGCGCGTTCGAGCTGCGCTTCCGCATCCTCGAGCCAGCCGTCGTCGCGATCCTCGATCAACGCCTGCTCATCGGCAGCGAGCCGTTCGATCGCCTCGCTGTCGAGCTCGCGGTCGGTCGCAACGCCCTCTTGCGCGGTGAGCTCGACGATCCGTGCCGCGAATGGCGCAAAGTCGAAGCCGAGCACGGTCTCGGCAAAGCTCTCCAGGAAACGCCGGCGGCAATCCCATGCCAATCGCGGCCGGCCGGTTGCGCGGATCAGGCCGTGCACCGCGCGCGAAGTGCAGCCGACATCGAGCACCGTCTCCAGCATGCCGGGCATCGATCGCGCAGCACCGGAGCGCACCGAGACCAATAGCGGATGCCGGTGATCGCCGAAACGCTTGCCGGTGACGCTTTCGAGGAATGCGATGCCTTCCTTCAGCCCGTCGCGCAAGCGCTGCTCCGCGTGCGCGTGCTTGTCGGTGAGGTCAGCGCAGAGTTTGACGGGCAGCACGAAGGCCGGCGGCACCGGCAGGCCGAGCGCGGCCATCCTGGCGAGGTTCGCAGCCTTGGCGCCGATCTCTTCGGCCGGGTGACAGACGGTCTCGTCGCCGCCGATACGCACGATTTGCATTGTTGCCTCCCCTTCACGCCGCCAGATCGATCATGATGTGCCGTCGCAACAGGTGCCCGAAGCCGGCGAGGCGGTCGGTCGAGCGCTCCACTGCGCGGGCGAGTTCGAGTGTGGACAGCGAGGTCGCGACATCGTGGCCGCCGGTGAACACCAGCGTGGTGATGGTGCGTTCGCATGTGTCGGCGGCGTGCTCGGCGTCGACCAGGCGGACGACGGCAGCGAGCGCATCCTCGGAATCGGCGCGGCGGCCCTCCGGCACTTCGATCGCAGCGGCAAGCCCGCTGGCGGCGGCTTCGGTCGCGGTGATGGCGACCGCGCAGAGTTCGGCGAGCGCCGACACCAGCGACTTGTCGAGGCAGGCAGGCGTAAGCGAGGCGATGAAGGCGGCCTGTTCGAGTTCATCGACGGCTTCTTCGGCGCGATCGATCAACTGCCCGATGACGGGGCGCGCATCGAGCCGGGTGACTTCGCGCCGCGCCTCGAAGGCGAGGCGATCCGCCTTCTGCTCGATATGGCTTGCGCGCGCGGCGAGCGCCTTGCCGTCGGCGGTCTGGTTGGCCTGTAGCGTGGCGACATAACGGGAGATGGCGGCGACGAGGTCATGCGCTAGCCCGACCTGACGCAGCACCATCGCCAGCAGCGCGCTCTCGACCCGCTCCAGCCGCCGCACCAGATCGGCCTCGATCTGGTCACGCACCATCCTGACCGATTGGCCGGCGAGCAGCGCCTCGGTCGAAAGCCGCAGCACGGTCTTGAGGAAATCGATCGCGGCCGCGCGACCGAGCGCCTGGTCGAGCCGCTCACCGAAACCGATGCGGTTCGGCGCGGCATTGCGCACGGCGCCGCCGAGCAGTTCATTGCCGCCGAGTTCGAGGAAGGCGCGGTGGCCGATCCGGTGCCGCGCCGCCCATTCCAGGATCCGCGCGGCGTCGTCCTTGGCGACCCAGCTCCGCAGCAATTTCCGCGCCTTGTTCCAGTCGATCAGGAACACCAGCGCGGCGCCCACCGCGGCCAGGAAATCGTTGCGGTCCGCGGCGCTTCCGCCTTCGAACTGGCCGGTGACGAGGAAGAAGGCGCTGTCCTCGCCAAGGCCATCAGCCGAGTGGCGGTCGAGCCCGCTCCACTTCGCCTCGAACTTGTCGAACAGCGAGATGAAGAATTTCGCGCGCGCCAGATGCACGTCGCTGTAGGTGACGGTGACCGCGTTCTTCCTGACCGCAATCACCAGGACATGCGCGTCGGTGGTGCCGATGTCATTCTGGATCAGGAGCCGGCCGTCGGACCGCGTCGCCATGGTGTCGAGGCCGGGGTGATCGAATTTGAGGCCGCGCGTCTCGTTGAGACCCTTCATGAAGCTTTCGACCGGCGCGCGGTCCTCGCTGTGCAGGCCGAACACATGGGCGCCGGCAAGCACCTCTTCCGAGCAGTCGGCGGCGAGCTTGTTGAGCGCCTTGTGCAGCTCCATCACCAGCCGGTGCAGGCTCGCGCCGGAGTCCTCGCCGACACCGGTCAGCCGTGCGATCCGCGCGAAGTCGATCTCGCTGGATGCATCGAGCAGGCCGGCGGTGCGGATCGAACCGAGACGTGCATTCGCCTTCTCGCCGTCCGCCACGCTGCCCGCATTCACCGCGCGGAGCATGGTTGCGATGTCGTCCTGGATCTCCTTCATCAGCTTTGCGAGCGCGGGTGCACTGAGACGGCTGTCGCCGATCATGTGCGCGCCGCTGACCAAGGAGGCGATGGCCGCCGGCGCGATCCCTGCGGCATGGCTTTCCACGGCAAGCTGGTTGATCGGGCGATCGGGCTGCCGCGCATGTTCGGCGGCGGCCTGCAGCGCGCTCAAGCGGACCTTGATGCGGTCGTTGGCGGCGAGGCCTTCGGCGACGAGCGACGGCAAGAGAATATCGGCCTGACCGAGTTCTCTAATGATCTGTGCTTTCATGAGACCACCGGGCGCGAGACATCACTGCCATCTCTATGCCTTGCGTCCGGGGCGGTCTCCTTGCGCTAGATCATTCATATAGCTGTCATATTCGATCTGATGCGGCCGCGAGGTCGCCGAACTCGCGCGTTACACACGACTATCGACCCTCATGGTGAGGAGGCGCGTGAGCGCCGTCTCCGGACGATGCTTCGCATCGCCGGGAGAACCATGAGGGCCGCCCGGTGGCCTCATCCTTCGAGACGCGCTTCGCGCTCCTCAGGATGAGGGTCTGATACGGGCGCCGATGCGCGCCATTCTTCGCGCACGCTGTCGTCGGTCTCCGAATCGATTGCGTGCGATGCCAGCGCGGCAAAAGCTTCCGGTTCGACGAGTTGCGACAAGGCCCAGACGGCTGCGCCGCGCACCAGCGGGCTTGCATCGTCGAGCAGGCGCTCGGCCTCGCCGGCCAAAGCGGCATCGTCGGAGTTGCCGATCGCGATCAGAACGTTGCGGACAAAGCGGTTGCGGCCGATGCGCTTGACCGGCGATTTCGAAAACAGCGCGCGGAACGCGGCATCGTCGAGCCGCACGAGATCGGCAAGCACTGGGGCGCGCAATTCCTCGCGCGCTGCGAGCTTTGCTTCACGTCCGGCTTGCGCGAACTTGTTCCACGGGCACACCGCGAGGCAATCGTCGCAGCCATAGATGCGGTTGCCGATCGCTTTGCGGAATTCGCGCGGGATCGGGCCCTTGCTCTCGATAGTGAGATAGGAGATGCAGCGCCGCGCATCGAGCTTGTAGGGCGCGGGAAATGCCGCGGTCGGGCAGATGTCCTGGCAGGCGGTGCAGGAGCCGCAATGATCGATGTCGGCGGAATCGCGCGGCAGCTCGCTTGCGGTGAAGATCGCGCCGAGGAACAGCCATGAGCCGAAGTCGCGCGACACCAGGTTGGTGTGCTTGCCCTGCCAGCCGAGACCGGCGGTTTGCGCGAGCGGCTTTTCCATCACGGCCGCGGTGTCGATGAACACCTTCACCTCATCGCCGCTGGCCGCGACCAGCCATCGCGCCAGCGTCTTGAGCCGCTTCTTGATCACATCGTGATAATCATCGCCCTGCGCATAAGCCGAGATCGCGCCGCGGTCGCGGCGCTTCAGGATCTCGAGCGGATTCTCGTCCGGCCCGTAATTGACGCCGAGCATGATGATCGAGCGCACGCCGGGCCAGAGCACGCGCGGATCGCTGCGGCGCTCAGGATGCGCCGCAAGCCAATCCATGTCGCCATGGCCGCCCAAGTCGAGGAACTCGCGGAAATATTTGGCCGCGCCGCCGATCGCGCCGGGATCGGTCACGCCGATGCAGTCGAAGCCGAGCGCGCGGGCTTCGCATTCGAGCGCGGATTTGAGATCGGCCGGTGAAAGCTTGGGCGGTGGGTTCAGAAGTCGAGGTCCACATAGGTCCGCGACGCCGGCACGCCCGCCAGCCATTCGCTGAGCAGCGGGCGGAACGACGGGCGGGATTTCACCCGCGCGTACCACGCCTTTGCTGCGTCGTCCTCGCTCCATGGCACGTCGCCTAGATAGTCGATCGCCGAAAGATGCGCCGCGGCGGCGAGATCCGCGTAAGTGAGCCGGTCGCCGGCGAGATAGTTCCGCGTCCGCGCCAGCCAGCCGATATAGGTCAGATGATAGCGCACATTGGCCTTGCCCGCGCGCAGCACCTCCGCATTCGGGGCGCCTCCGCCGTCTTCCTCGCTCATGAAGCGCTTGTAGATGCGCTCGGTCACCAGCGGATTGGAGGCCTCCTCGAAGAACTTGTCGTTGAACCACGACATCAGCCGGCGCACCTCGACGCGTTCGGCCATCGAGGTCGGCATCAGGCGCCGGTCGCCGGCATTCAGCCCATGCGCCTCGTCGAGATATTCGGCGATCACGCCGACACCGGGAACCGGCGGGAAACCCTCGGCGATCAAGGTCGGCGTCGTTGCCGCCGGATTGAGCGCCAGATAGGCCTCGCGACGTTCCCAGACCCGTTCCTCCACCAGCCGCAGATCGAGCCCGTATTCGCCAAGCACCAGGCGAATGAAACGGGAATGCGGACAGAACGGATGATGAAACAGCGTGTACATGAAGTCCTTCAGCAGTTCACGGCCTGATCGTGTCGAAGCCGCGGCAGATCAGGGACACTAATTCACGATGCGATTAGATGAAATCGGATCATGGTCCCATGTCTTTGTTTGAGCATGATCTTTTTGCAGAACCGGTCTGCCACTTCTCCGCACCATGCTCTCAGTTTGAGCATGATCTCCGCGCAAACGCATCGCGTTTGTCGCGAAGGAAAACCGGTTTCCGCTTTTCCGGATCATGCTCTAGCCAATCAGACGAATCAGGCAACCTATGTTTGGCGTTTTTAGCGATTGCAGCAAAACGGGGAATAGGCGAGAAGAACCCGATTTCTCCAGCAAAAGCAGGCCACATCATGATGACCGATACGTTGCGGGCGGTGATTCTGGGCATAATCGAAGGCGTGACGGAGTTCCTGCCCGTTTCATCGACCGGCCATCTCCTGCTGGCGGAACGATTCTTCGGACTCGGCGAAGGCCCCTTCTGGGACAGCTTCACCGTCCTGATCCAGCTCGGCGCGATCCTTGCCATCGTCGGACTCTATTTCGGCAAATTGTGGCGGGTCGCGCTCGGCATGTTCTCCAATGCGGATGACCGGCGCTTCGTCATCGGCGTGCTGGTCGCGTTCCTGCCGGCCGTCATCGTCGGCCTCATTGCCGGCAAATACATCAAGACCGTTCTGTTCAATCCGTGGGTCGTGTGCTTCTCGCTGATCGTCGGCGGCGCCATCCTGCTGTGGGTCGATCAGCTCGAGCTCAAGCCGCGCGAACATGACGCGACGAGATTCCCGCTGCTGATGTACCTTTGGATCGGCATCGCGCAGTGCATGGCGATGATCCCGGGCGTGTCGCGCTCCGGCGCCTCGATCGTCGCGGCAATGCTGCTCGGCTCCGACAAGCGCGCGGCGGCGGAGTTCTCATTCTTCCTGGCGATCCCGACCATGATCGGCGCCTTCGCCTATGATTTCTACAAGAACCGCGCCGAGATGACGACGGACAATCTATGGATCGTCGCGATCGGATTCGTGGTCTCGCTCATCACCGCTGTGGTCGTGGTGAAGACCTTTCTCTCCTATGTCACCCGCCACGGCTTCACACTGTTCGCGTGGTGGCGCGTGATCGTCGGCACGCTCGGCCTGATCGCGCTGGCGCTAGGAAGGTAAGAGTCAGTTTCGTAGCCCGGATGGAGCGAAGCGTAATCCGGGGTCGGCGCATCCGCGTCTGCGGTGTTCCCGGATTACGCTTCGCTCCATCCGGGCTACAATCTGCGTCAAGCCTGAGACGGTGGACGATATGCGTTCTTGCGCTCGAACTGGCCGGCCGGGCGGAAGCGCCAGAGATATTGCGGGGCGATTGCTTCCAGCGAATCGGGGGTGATGCCCAATCCTTCGAAGGTGAGGCCCGCGGCCTTGGCCGCGTCCGACACCACATTGTCCTTGCGCAACAGCTCGACCTGATCCGCCGTGAGCTTCAGCGCGCCCGGTGCGAATTGCAGGAACGCGGCCATGATCTTGGCGAGGCCGAACGGCAGCGAGACCAGCGCGCGGTCGCGGTCGGTGATATCAAGGATCGTCTCCATGATCTCGCGCATGGTCAGCACTTCCGGGCCGCCCAATTCGTAGGTCGCGCCCGGCTTGGTCTTGCCGTCGACGGCATCGGCCACCGCGGTGGCGACGTCGCCGACATAGGCCGGCTGCATCTTGGTCAGGCCGCCGCCGACCAGCGGGATTGCCGGCGACATCCGGGCCATCCCCGCGAAACGGTTGGTGAATTGATCCTCCGGCCCGAACACCAACGACGGGCGCAGGATGGTGGCGGACGGCGAGGCCGCCAGCACCGCCGCTTCGCCAGCCGCCTTGGCGCGGGCATAGGCGGAAGCCGAATCGGCGTCGGCGCCGATCGCCGAGACATGCACCACCCGCGCGCCTTCCGCGCTTGCGGCCGCAGCCACCGCCTCGGCGCCCTTGGCCTGAACCGCCTCGAACGTCTGCCCGCCGCTCTCGGTGAGGATGCCGACCAGGTTAACGGCGACGTGAGAATCGCGCATCGCGTCGGCCACCGAGGCCGGGTAGCGCAGATTGGCCTGGACGGCGTGGATCTGGCCGACCTTGCCGAGCGGCTGCAGGTGCCCGGCCAGTTCCGGTCGCCGGACGGCGACGCGAACGCGGTAATCCCGCTTGCACAGCGCCCGGACCACGTGCCGCCCCAGGAAGCCCGATCCGCCGAAAACCGTGACGAGCGTTTCCAGGTTCGATGCCATGGGTCAGTTCCTGCGGGTCGAAATAGGTGCGATTTTGGGGCCTGTTCAGCCGGATGTCGCGATACGCCATCGCGGTCACCCTGTACAGACTATTTGAGTTTCCAATCGTCTATTTGACAAGCGCGCGACCGGTCCTTACTAACCCCGCCACGTGCCCAGGTGGTGGAATTGGTAGACGCGCTGGCTTCAGGTGCCAGTGGCCTCACGGCCGTGAAGGTTCGAGTCCTTTCCTGGGCACCATCGCATTGCGATGTTGTTGATTTCGCTGAAGTCCTTGTTATTCAAGGGTGGTCGACCGTCTCAACTGGTACACAGAGACGGTACACATGCTTCTGCAAAGCTCTTCTCCTGTCCTCCGCGACGGCCCTTCCTTCAAAACCCTCCGACTACGTGTCCCGGCCGACTTGCGCGTCAAGGCGCTTGGCTGCGTGCTGCGCGATCCGGTTGGAGACGAGACTGCTACGATACGGGTGGGCCGTGCTGGTGGGGGTAACCTTGCCAGACAGGAATGAACGGATGAGGATCGCACCGATTTCCCATGAAAAATAAGGGCTTTTCGAGCCAACAAGTCAGCGTGGTGCAGCAGCGCGGAGAGCAGTTGTCGTCCAACCGTTCAGAACTCGAAGCGCCTGCTGGTGATTGAAGCTGCTCTTGAACGGCGAATTGAGGTTCTTGAGGCTGATGCCGCTAGACTTAAAAAGTGTTCACGCTAGAGGTCTTTACCGAGGGGGATAACGATGCGGCGTAGAGGGGGCAATGGTGGGGTCAGGCGCAAGGATCAGGAATGGCACATACACGGATGCTGACATTCTTGCGCTTTACATGAAGTACAGAGAAGCTGGAATTGGTCCGTTCACGCGCGAGATTGGTGATTTCATCGCTCATTCAAGGCGTGACAGAGGCGCGACCTTGGACACGACGGCTTATGTGTTCGCGCAAGTCGCATTCTTTCAAACTTACCAGAGTGACAAAAAGAGGCCGTTAGAACCGAAAGGAAAATGCGGTTGGTGGCTTAAGCACTATTTTCTGACAAAAGCTAAAGAGGCGAATGAGGCAGAGCTTCTGAAGCATGCAGACATGACAAAGAAGCAAGCTAAAAACGCAATCGAATCGTGGTTCGATGACAAGTCGGCTTACCC
The DNA here is from genome assembly GCF_043638955.1 of Bradyrhizobium sp. 31Argb. NCBI lineage: Bacteria > Pseudomonadati > Pseudomonadota > Alphaproteobacteria > Hyphomicrobiales > Nitrobacteraceae > Bradyrhizobium > Bradyrhizobium sp. 31Argb. Next base: position 17,233 of record NZ_JBEGDB010000156.1, read on the forward strand.
GATGCGGATAAACTGCAAAAACCCGAATGAACTGTACCGACTAGCGACGTTATTCTGCCGAACCATCGTCGGGAAAAATGTCTTCGATTTGGATGCCGTGAAGTTAGAAATCAAGCAGATATTCCAAAAGGAAGGTATCCCACAAACAGAGATGGACGACTTCATCATCGGTACATGCGTTCTATTATCTGGCAAGTCTGCGGAGATTGTGCCCGGGTTCGCAGCAACTGTCGAACTAGCGGTTGGGACAACCAGAAGTATTCCCACTGGCAAAGATGGCAGATGGCCGGGCGATCCGAATGGATGGAATGTAATTCCTCTGCCGGATGGAAATCTAACCGTTTGCGTCAAGACCAAGAACGAGACTGGCGACGGCTTGGTTTCGATAGCTCTCGAGCTTCTGGATACAAAGATTGATACGGAAGCATACTTCTCGCGATCCCTCATAACAAAAGACCAGCACGGGTTTCCTTGTTTGGATTTTGATGCTCCCTTGAGCTTTGACGCTACCGCTAATCCAAAAGTTAGTATTGTGGTCTGAATGAAGTTCAACGAGGGACAGGGTGTCAGCCGTTCCTAGCCCTGCGCCAATTGTGAGAGTTGTCTAGCTTCTGGCCAACGACCGGGCCTACTTGGGCCCCTGCCTCGCTAGCGGAGAATGCGAAGGACTAGACGAGCAACCGTCTGACCCTTTTTGCTTTGGGCACTGCGGCCCGATAACAGCAAAACACTGATAGGTCCGCACGGGTGAAGATGTCTTGAGCGTCCCCTCACGCTGCCCAACTCGCTAGTGGTCTATCACAGTGATTTTGACTCTTTGGGGGTGGCTGGATAGGCGCGGCCGAGTTTGGCGCGAGCTTTGT
>NZ_JBEGDB010000157.1:0-18015 GCF_043638955.1 Bradyrhizobium sp. 31Argb
CTCCCTCGTTTGAGATTTCGACAACCTCATTCTGGCACAACTGATGCCGTAGGGGGCCGTCCACCCCATCAACCACCGATGCGGGTTGTGGCGCGAGCAAGCGGTTGCAGCTTTGCGCATCACATCCGCCTGTGGTTATGAGTCCCGGGTCAAGCCCGGGACGACACCGGTGTGCAGACAGCCTTCGCTACCACGTATCGACGCAGGGGCGCTTGCGGTGGGTGCGCGGCTGAGGCTTCGGCACCGAGCGCAGGCCGGACATGATCCAGTGGCGGGTTTGCGCGGGATCGATCACCTCGTCGATCTCGAGCACGGACGCGATCGAGACCGCCTTGCCGTTGGCATAGAGCTCGGCGACCTTGGCCTGGTAGTATTTTTCGCGCTCGGCCGGATCCTCGATCGCTTCCATCTCCTTGCGGAAGCCGAGCCGCACATAGCCCTCAAGGCCCATGCCGCCGAACTCGCCGGTCGGCCACGCCACCGTGAAGAAGGAGGCATGGAAACCGCCGCCGATCATCGATTGCGCGCCGAGGCCATAGCCCTTGCGCAGCACGATGCCGAACAGCGGCACGGTGAGGCTCGCGCCGGTGACGAACATGCGCGAGACATGACGCACGATCGCGGTCTTCTCGGCTTCCGGCCCCACCATAAATCCGGGCGTGTCGCAGAGCGAGATGATCGGGATGTCGAAGGCGTCGCAGAGCTGCATGAAGCGCGCGGCCTTGTCTCCGGCGGGCGCGTCGATCGCGCCGCCGAGATGCTTCGGATTGTTGGCGATCAGGCCAAACGGCTTGCCTTCGATGCGGATGAAGGCGGTGATCATGCCGACGCCGAAGTCGCGGCGGATTTCGAGCACCGAGCCCTCGTCGGCGACGAGATCGATCACCTTGCGGATGTCGTAGACGCGCAACCGGTTCTCCGGGATCGCGCGGCGGAGCAGCCGCTGGTCCGGCGCCTTCCAGTCGCTGACCGTGCCCTGGAAGTAGGACAGATATTTTTGCGCGGCGACGGTCGCCTCCGCTTCGTCCTCCACGAGGACGTCGATGACGCCGTTCGGCGCCTGGAACGACACCGGGCCGACCTCGGCCGGATGATAGACGCCAAGCCCGCCGCCTTCGATCATCGCCGGCCCGCCCATGCCGATCGACGCATTCTTGGTGGCGATGATGACGTCGCAGCAGCCAAGCATCGCGGCGTTGCCGGCGAAGCAATAGCCGGAGACCACGCCGATGACCGGCACGAGGCCCGAGAGCCGCGCGAACTGCACGAAGGATGGGCCGTCGAGCCCGGTCATGCCGAGCCGGTCGGTATCGCCAGGGCGCCCGCCGCCGCCTTCGGCGTAGAACACCAGCGGCAACCGCCATTGCTCGGTCAGCGAGAGCATGCGGTCGATCTTCTTGTGGTTCATATGGCCCTGCGTGCCCGCGAGCACGGTGTAGTCGTAGGCAATCACCATGCAGCGCGCACCCTCCGCGCCGAACTTGTCGGCGTTCACGGTGGCGACGCCGGTGATCAGGCCATCGGCTGGCGTGTTGTGGATGAGATCGTCGATCTTGCGCCGGCGGCGCTGGGCGGCAATCGTGAGCGCGCCATATTCGACAAAGGAGCCTTCGTCGACGAGATGCGCGACGTTCTCGCGCGCGGTGCGCTGGTTGGTCTTGCGCCGGCGCTCGACCGAAGCCGGCCGGTTCTCATCCAGCGTGATCGCATGACGCGCAATTACTTCGGCGAGATCGGGGCGGATGTAGTCGAGGTCGATCTCCGCCTCCTCCGCGACATGGTGGATGTCGACCTCGGCGGGCTCGAGGAACAGGATCGCCTCGCCATGCATCAGCGTGACGCCGACGCCGCCCGCGACCTTGGTCACCCTGCCGCCATGCGGCGCGGTGACGAGATGCTCCATCTTCATGGATTCAAGCACCGCGATCTGCTGGCCCGGACGAACGAGATCGCCCTCGGCCACATCGATCGCGACAATGGTGCCCTGCAATGGCGCCGGGACCGCGACCGAGCCTTCCGGGCCGGATTCGCTCGTCGACGGTCCAGCAACGGTACCGGCTCCGCCGTTCACCTCGACCAGCACCGGTTCATCGGCCTCCTTCGCCGCGGCGACCAGCGAGCCGGCATGCGCATCAATGAAATTGGTGCTGATCCGGTTGGCGGCAAAATCCGGATGCGCGAGGATCGCGCCGAGGAACGGGATGTTGGTGGCGACGCCGCCGATGCGGAATTCACGCAGAGCGCGTAGCGCCTTCTGTACCACATCGGCCCAGTTCGCGCTCGGCGAATGCACGATGACTTTTGCCAATAGTGAATCGAAAGCGGCGCTGGTCCTATAGCCGGTGTAGCCGAAGGTATCGACCCGCACACCCGGGCCCGACGGCAGGTCGAACACCGACAGCGTCCCGCCGGTCGGCTTGGTCTCGCCCTTCTCGTTCATCACCTCCATGTTGACGCGGAGCTGCATCGCGTAGCCGCGCGGCGACGGAACCGCAGCCTGCGCGAGACCGAGCGAGGCCAGCGTCGCGCCCGAAGCGACGGCGAGTTGCGCCTTCACGAGATCGATGCCGAGCACCTCCTCGGTGACGGTGTGCTCGACCTGCAATCGCGGATTGGCCTCGATGAAGGCGAAGTCGCCCGCGCCTTCACGGGCGTCGTCGTCGACAAGGAATTCGAAAGTGCCGAGATTGTCGTAGCGCGCAGCGGCCGCGAGCCTCGCTGCGGCTTCGATGATGCGCGAGCGCAGCGCGTCACTCAGCGACGGGCTTGGCGCCACCTCGATCAGTTTCTGGTTGCGCCGCTGGATCGTGCATTCCCGCTCCCACAGATGGCTGATCTGGCCCGAACGGTCGCCGATGATCTGCACCTCGATGTGACGGGCCTTTCGGATCAGCCGCTCGACATAGACGCCTTCATTGCCGAAGGCAGTCTTGGCCTCGGACTGGCAGCGCGCATAGGCCTGTTCGAGCTTGGCAGCGTCGTCGACGATGCGCATGCCGCGCCCGCCGCCGCCGGCGATCGCCTTGACCATGACCGCGCCGCCGGGGCCGAGCGAGGCGAAGAAGGCCCTGGCCTCCTCCAGGCTGGTCGAGCCGCTGGTGCCGGATACGATCGGCACGCCGCAGCTTTTCGCCAGTGCCTTGGCTTTCGCCTTGTCGCCGAACAGTTCCAGCGCGTCCGGCGACGGGCCGACAAAGGTGATCCCCTCCTCCGCGCAGCGCCGCGCCAGCGCGGCGTTCTCGCTGAGGAAGCCGTAGCCGGGATGCAGCGCGTCGCATGTCGCGGCCCTGGCTGCGCCGATCACCGCTTCGATATCGAGATAGGCGCGCGCGCCGCGGCCCGGAATCTCGTGCGTTTCATCGGCCGCTAGGACATGCCGCGACGTCGCGTCATCGGCGGGATAGATCGCCACAGTGGCAAGCCCGCTTTCGCCTGCGGCGCGGGCGATACGGATGGCAATCTCGCCCCGATTGGCGATCAGCAATTTCTTGAAAGGCATGAACGTTTCCGTCGACAAAAGAGCTAGCGATCCTTCATGGTCGGATCGAGCACGATGCGCAAGGACTCTCCGAGCGCGTTGAAGGCCCAGGGAGACCACCAGAATGGCGAGCCCGGGCGCATACATTTGCTCCGGCGCGATCTCCATATATTGGTAGGCGCGCGCCAGCATCGCGCCCCAGCTCGGGTTCGGCGGCTGGATGCCGAGGCCGAGAAAGCTGAGGCTGGCTTCCGCCAGCAGCGCGGCGGCCAGCAGCAGCGTCACCTGCACGATGACGGGCTGCAGCGTGTTCGGCAGCACGTGCCGCCACAGGATATGCCAGGCCGGCGCGCCGAAACACCTGGAGGCATCGACATAAAGTTCCTGCCGCACCACCAGCGTCCGCGCTCGGACGATGCGGGCCAGCGCCGGGAACATCACGATGCCGACCGCGATCATGCCGTTGGTGAGCCCGATACCGAGCGCACCGGTCACCGCAATCGCCAGCACGATCGCCGGGAACGACAGGAAGGTGTCGATGATCCGGCTGATGATGTCGTCGGTCCAACCGCCGAAGAAGCCGGTGACAAGCCCGACCGGCAGGCCGATCGCAACTGCGACACACACGGCCAGCACGCTGGCATAGACGGTCGCCGGCGCACCGTAGATTAGGCGGCTGAAGATGTCGCGGCCGAGATCGTCGGTGCCGAGCAGATGCGCCGGACCCGGCGGCGCCAGCATGTTGTTGACGTCCTGCGCGGTCGGCGAATAGGGCGCGATCCAGGGTGCGCCGATCGCGACGATGACGAGCACCAGCAGCACGAGGATCGCGAGCGCGGCCCGAAGATCACCGGCGAGCCAACGGAGGAAGCGCCGCGACCGGGTCGGCTTGGCGGGCAATCGCGGAGAGGCCAGCGCGAGGTCGGTCATTGCTCGATCCTCGGATCAATGGCGGCGCAGAGCAGATCGGTGATCAGGTTGACCAGGATCACCACGATCACCATCGTGAACACGACGCCCTGCACGATCGGAAAATCGCGCTGGATCGCGCCGCGCACGATCAGGCTGCCGAGACCGGGAATGGCGAACACCGCCTCGATGACGACGGTCGCGGCCAGCATCCGGTTCACGAGCAGGCTGATGATGGTGAAGAGGTTGACGCTGACATTCTTCAGCCCGTGCTGCCAGAGAATGCGGCTCATCGACAACCCCTTGGCGTGCAAGGTCCGCACATATTGCAACGACAGCACTTCCAGGAGCGAGCCGCGAAGCTGCCGCGCCACCTCGGCCATGCCGTAGGCCGCGATCGCAATCCCCGGCAACAGCGCGTGCCTGATCGCCTCGATCGGAGACGCGGTGAGGGATTTGGCGCCGGTCGCCGGCAGCCAGTTGAGCCTGAGCGAGATTTCGGCGACCAGGATCATCGCGAGCCAGAAACCGGGAATGGCGACGCCGAGCGAGGCGATCATACTGACGGCCTTGTCGACCCAGCCGTTGGGTTTGATCGCCGCGATCACGCCCATGGGGATGCCGGTCAAGAGCGCGAGGATCAGCGCAATCACCACGATCAGAAGCGTGTTCGGAAAGGCGCGGCCGATCGAGGTCGCGACCTGCTCGCCCGTCAACAGAGATTGCGAGAGGTCGCCCTGGATGACGTTGCCGAGCCAGACGCCATACTGCACCAGGAACGGCCGGTCGAGCCCGTAGATGTGGCGGATTTCGGTGATGCGCGCATCCGAGGCGTTGTCGCCCGCCAGCGTCACCGCGATGTCGCCCGGCACGAGCTTCAACAGCGCGAACACCATGAAGGTCGCGAGCACGATCACGGGCAGCGCCTGCAACAGGCGGCTGCCGACAACCTTGACCGGACTGCGTCGCGCCATCTCCCTCAGCTCTCCAGCCAGACGTCGTCGTATTTCGGCTTGCCGAGAAGGTTCGGGCGATAACCCTGCACCTTCTTGTTCATCGCGACCAGCTCGTACTGGAAAGCGAGCGGCGCGACGAAGGCGTTCTCCATCACCAGCCGCTGCACGGTGGCAAAGGCCTTTCGGCGCTGCTCGATATCTTCCGACGCCCGCGATTCCTTGATCGCGGCCTCGAGCTCCGGCGGCACCGGCGCACGGCCGGCATTGTAATAGGCGTCCTTGGTGAACATCAGCGAATAGGTCAGGCTCGGGTCCGGCCGCCCGGTCCATGCCGACAGCAGCCCGGAGCCGCGCTTCTCGCTGGCGAAGAACGCGGCGGAGGCTTCGGCGATCGGCGCGTTGGCGAAGCGTGCAGTCATGCCCGCCTTCCTGAGCTGCTCGATCAGGATTTCCTGGCGCTGCACCGAGTCCTGATCGGGATAGCCGAGGAGATCGAGCGTGAGACCATCCTTGAACCCGGCTTCCGCCAGCAGCTTGCGCGCCTTGTCGGGATCGTAGGGGTAGAGCCCGGCGACCGATTTGTCGTAGGCCCAATGCGCCTTCGGCAGGTTCATGTAGGCGGGCTCCGCCAGCCCGGCGAGCGCCGCCTTCACGAAGGACTCGCGGTCGATCGCAAAGTTCAGGGCCTGGCGGACCTTTGGATTGTCGAAGGGCGGCTTGGCCCAGTTCAGGAAGATCTGCAGGACATAAAGCGTCGGCCCGCTCACGACCTTGACGCTGCTGGCGCGCTCGATGATCGCCTTCTGGCGCGGCGGCAGTTGATAGATCAGGTCGTTCTGCCCAGCAGTGACGGAGCGCGCGCCGGTGGTCAGTTCCGGGATGATCGAAAACTCGATGCCGTCGGGAAGAGGACGGTTCGGCTTCCAGTATTTCTCGTTGCGCTTGACGACGATGCGCTCGCCATCCGCCCAGCTCACGAACGCATAGGCGCCGGCGCCGACCGGCTTGCGCGCAACGGTGCCGCCTTCGGCGGCCTTCAGCGCTGATGGCGAGACCATCATGCCGGCGCGGTCGGAGAGGATGAGGGGCAGCGCGGTGTCGGGCGTGCTCAGCTTCAGCGTGACCTGCGTGGGACTCGTAACCTCGACCGACGCCACCGAAGCAAGATCGGCCTTGATGTTGGATTTCTGGTCGCTCTTGTTGCGCTCAAGGTTGAATTTCACGGCGTCCGCATCGAGCGGCGTGCCATCATGGAAGGTGACGCCGCTACGGATGTTGAGCACCAAGGTGTTCGGATCGGTGAACTTCCAGCTCCCGGCAAGGCCGGGCTTTGGCGCCAGCGTCTCGAAATCCCATTCGATCAGCGTGTCGTACATCGTGAACAGGAAGGCGTGGTCGGAGCCGGCGCCGCCGGTGGCCGGATCGAGGCTCGACGGATTGGCGGGCGCCGAGATGCGCAAGGTGCCACCCCGCTTCGGCGCGATATCTGCCCACGCGCGGCCACTGAGCGTCACGCCGGCAATCGCGGCCGATGTCAGCGCGATAGCCTCGCGTCGCGTCATCTCTGTCATGTCATCTCCTCCCGGCAATTCTTGTTAGTTTGGTGCAAAGTTTGGATGTTCGGCGAAATGGCAGGCCACCCAATGGTCCGGTTGAAGCTCGCGCCAATCCGGCGACTTCTCCGCGCAGAGCGACCGCGCGTGGGGGCAGCGGGTGCGGAAGCGGCAGCCCGAGGGCGGATCGATCGGGCTCGGGATTTCTCCCTGCAGCATGATGCGGCTGCCCTCACGTAAGTGTGACGGCAATGGTCGCGGCTCGGCCGACAGCAGCGCCTGCGTATAGGGATGCAGCGGATGCTCGGAGACGCGCTCGGTCGGCCCAAGCTCGACGAAGCGGCCGAGATACATCACGGCGATGCGCTCGCTGATATGGGAGACCACGGCGAGGTCGTGGGTGATGAAGACATAGGTGAGGCCGAGCTCGCGTTGCAGGTCGGCGAAGAGATTGAGCACGTCGCCGCGAATGGACATATCCAGCGCGGCCACCACCTCGTCGCAGACGATCAGCTTCGGCTTCAGGGTCAGGGCGCGGGCGATCACCACGCGCTGCTTCTGCCCGCCGGAAAGCTGGTGCGGGTAGCGCTCGCCGACGTCCTGCGGCAGGCCGACACGATCAAGCGCCTCCCTCGCCTGCCGCTCGCGCTCGGCGCTGGTGCCGGCGCGCGCGAGGTCGAGCGGTTCCAATACCGACGAGAGGATGGTCATGCGCGGATTAAGCGCCGCATTCGGATCCTGGAAAATGATCTGATAGTCGCGGCGGTGGCTCTGGAATCTCTTCCGCGGCAGTGCCAGCGGATCAATCCCCTCATGCCGGATCGCGCCGGCGCTCGGCTTCAGCAGGAACACCAGGGCGCGGCCGATGGTGGTCTTGCCCGATCCGGATTCGCCGATGATCCCAAAAGTTTCGCCGCGGCGGACATCGAAATTGACGCCATCAACCGCCTTCACGGTGGCGCGGCGATCGCTGGTCTGAAAGCGCACTTCGAGATCGCGCACCGAGACGATGGTGTCCTGCCTGGTATCGGGGACAAGCGACATCACGGCGTCCCGGCCATCGCGGCGATCGGCGCCGATGCCGCGTGCTGCAATGCGCCCGGCAGGTCGAGCTCGCGGAAGCGCCAGCAGCGCACCTTCCGGCCGCCTCCCGCATCGAGCAGCTCCTGCTCAGCCTCGCAGCCAGACGCCACGTGGGCGCAGCGTGCGCGAAAACGACAGCCGTTCGGCATGTCGACGATCGAGGGCACCCGGCCCGGGATCGACGGCAGCCGGCCGTGACGCGGGCTTAAGTGCGGCAGCGACCGCAAAAGGCCGGAGGTGTAGGGATGCAGCGGCCGCACCAACGCCTCGTCGACCGGGGCGTCCTCGATCACCTCGCCGGCGTACATCGTGATCATCCGCGTGCAGGTCTCGGCGACCACGCCGAGATCATGGGTAATCAGCATCAGCGCGGTGTTCGAGGTCTCGCTGAGCTCGCGCAACAATTCGAGGATCTGCGCCTGCACGGTGACGTCGAGCGCCGTGGTCGGCTCGTCCGCGATCAGAAGCTGCGGGCCGCAGATCAAGGCGGCTGCGATCATGACGCGCTGGCGCATGCCGCCGGAAAGCTGGTGCGGGTAGTCGTCGATCCGACGCTCGGGCGAGGCGATGCCAACCCGGCGTAGCATCTCGAGCGTCTTCGCCCTCGCCTCCTCCTTGCCGACGCCGGTATGAACGCGCAGCGTCTCGGCGATCTGGTGGCCGACGGTGAAGACGGGATCGAGCGCGCTCATCGGCTCCTGGAAGATCATGGCGATCCGACGTCCGCGGATCGCGCGCATCGCCCGCGCGCTGCAGGAGACGAGATCTGTGCCATCGAACAGGATCGAGCCGTCGAGGCCGGCGAGATTGCCCGGCAAAAGCCGCAGGATCGAAAGGCCGGTGATGGTCTTGCCGCAGCCGCTCTCGCCGACGATGCCGACGCGCTCGCCGGGCGCGATATCGAAGTCGATCTTGCGCGTCGCCTGCCAGACGCCGAGCGAGGTCTTGAAGCGGATGCCGAGGCCGCGCACCGACATCAGCGGCGCAGAACCGCTGGCCGCGGCTTCCGATCGGCACTTTCTTGGTGCAGCCGCCGGCATCAACCCGCCGCCTGCTTCTTCTTCACGAGTTCTTCTTCCATCAGCATCTCGGTTCCGATGATGCCGTCGCGCTCAAGCTGGCCGATCTCGGCATCCGACAAGCCGAGCATGCCGGAAAGAATCTCGTAATTGTGCTCGCCGAGCGTCGGCGGTATCCGCCGGATCGGGAACGGGTGTGCGCTTTCACGAAACGGCATCGACGGCTGCGGATGCTTTCCGATGAAAGCGCGGTTGACCTCCTGGATGAAGCCGCGCGCCTGCAGTTGCGGATCGTGCAGGAGATCGATCGGCAGCCGCGCGACACCGGCGGCAACGCCCGCGGTCTGCAGCAGGTTCATCGCCTCTTCCGCATCGCGCCCGGCGGTCCAGGCTGCGATAGCCGCTTCGATTTCGCTTTCGACCCAGCGCCGGCCGGCGGCCGTCTTCAGCGTCTCGTCGCTGGCCCAGTCGGCGCGTCCGAGCAGCGTTGCGAGCCTCAGCCACATCGCATCGCTGGATACCGCGATCACGATCCAGTTGTCTTCGCCCGCAGAGCGGAAGCAGCCATGCGGCACGAAATCCGGATGACGATTGCCGTATTTGGTCGGCGGCTTGCCGTCGATCGAGTGCGCGATGATCCAGGGCGCGGCGAACGGCATCATGCACTCGATCTGCGCGAGATCGATGAACTGGCCCTCGCCGGTCAACTTCGCATGGATCAAGGCGGTGAGCACGGCGGCGCAACCATTGAGACCGCCGACGGCGTCGCCAAAGGCGGTATGGCTCATGACCGGCGGCCCGCCGGCGTCGCCGACCACACTCGGCAGCCCCGAGCCTTGCTTCAAGGTCGAGCCATAGGCGCGGCAATCGCGATGGACGCTGCCCGCGCCGAAGGCTGACATCGACATCATCACTAGCTTCGGGTTGAGTTTTCTCAGGACGTCATAGCTGAGGCCGAGTTTCGGCAGCACTTCGACAGAGTAATTGTCGACGACGAGGTCCGCATCCGCCAGCAGGCGCTTGGCAAGATTGAGCCCTTGCGGCCGCGTCAAATCCAGCGTGATGGCGCGCTTGTTGCGGTTCATGATGCAATAGCGCACCGACTTCTCGTACATCTGCTCCAGCACATAGGCCGGCCGCCGGTCGACGCCGCGCCACCAGTCCGGATACTGGATCGCCTCGATCTTGATGACATCGGCACCGAGATCGGCGAGCGTGCGGGTGCAGATCGGGCCGGCCCAGCCCATCGAGAAGTCGACAACGCGAATGCCTTCGAGCGGCAGGCGATTCGGTCCGCTCTGCTCCGGCAGCGGCACGCGCGGCGGCGTCTCGATCTGTTGCTGCTCGCCGATGGCGGGAACCTTGCCGCCACGACGCGGCGGCGTGCCGGTCAATCGCTGCATGGAGCCGGCGGAAAAACCGCGCTCCTCGCCGACCGAGACGGGAACGATCGCGCCGCGCGCCTGCTTCTCCTCATCGGCGATCAGCTCGGCGACTTCAGGCACCGGCACGATCGGAATCTTTCGCTTCAGCCCTTCGGCAAACCATTCCTGCGCGGTGCGCTGCTTCAGGCGGGGCAAGAACTTGGCTTCGATTGCCTCGACATGCTGCAATCGATCGACGCCGAGGAACAGCTTTGGATCATCGCGCAGCTCGAGCAGTCCGAGCATCTCGCAGAACGAACGCCATTGCGCTGGTGTCACCGTGGTGACGCCGAGCCAGCCCTGCTTGGTCTCATAGATGCCCACGGGAAAGGTCGGCCAGAACCGGTTGACGCCGATCCGCCGCATGACATCGCCGCGGGAAAACGACTCGAACATGATGTATTCGGTCACGGCAATGGTGGATTCGAAGATGCTCAGGCGGCTCGCGCGCCCGCGGCCATCCTGCATCCGGCCCAGCACCGACGATGATGCAGCGATGAAACCCCAGAGCCCTGCCAGAATGCCGGTCTGGAAATCCGGCGCGTGCATCGGCGGCCCTTCGATCGGCCCCACCAATTTGATCAGGCCGGTCAGCGCGCGAATGGTCGAGTCGGTCGCGGCAAAGCCGGCGTAAGGGCCGACATCGCCGAACCAGTCAGCTTCGAGATGGATCAGGCCGGGATGCTTCTCCTTGATGGCGGCGAGATCGAGGGGCGGACAATCCGCCGCATCGATATCGCGGCCGTCGAGCAGGATGTCGCAGCACTCGATCAGTTCCGTGAGGCGGGAGGATGCGCTGGTATCCCAGCGATCCAGCATAACGCTCGACTTGTTGAAGTTGAGGAACGCAAACCAGGCGCTCTCGCCTTCCGGCGTCAGCGGCGCCGCGCGGCGAAGCGGATCGCCCGCCGGCGGCTCGACCTTCTGCACGGTGGCGCCGAAATCAGCGAACAAACGCGCGCAATAGCTGATCGCAGCCGCGCTCCCGATCTCGACAATCCGCAGATGCGACAACGCGCCCATCACGTTTCCTTAAGACCCCGCGTGGCCGGCGCGAACGATGCACCGGCTCAGTTTTTTGTTGCGAACATCAAACCTTGCGGGCGCGATGATGCAAGCGGAAAATTCTCCCGCGTTGCGGAAATCGCTTTGACGTGCTTGCGTTTAGCGACAGTCGAATTGCGCTTCGAACCAGTTTTCGAGCGAAGTCGAAAGCGGCTGCCACACGCGCTGGAAGTGCGAGAGTTTCGCGGCGCTGCCGCGATAGATCGCGCGCAACTCCTGTTCAATCGCAGGAAGATCGACACCGGTGACACGACCTTCGCTGACGATCGTGCGTCCATCGACAACGACGTCCTTGAGCAGCGACGCATTGCCGCGCGCGAACAAAAGATCGAGCGGATCGACCGGCAGAATCTGGTCGCGATCGAGACGATCGAGATCGAGCGTGACGAAATCGGCCGGCGCACCCGGCTTAAGCTCACCGCTTCCCGGCGCGCCGGTCGCGCGGCGGCCGTTGCGGATGGCAAGCGCGAAGAACTCGGCCGGCGTCCAGGTCCGCTTGAAGCCTATGCCGCCGTGCATCATCTGCACCAGCCGCATCTCGCGCAGCACGTCGTCGTCCTCATCGAGCGCGAGCCCATCGACACCGACGGTGACCGCGCAGCCGCATTTGTGTGCGGCGGCGATCGGCGCGAGGCCGGAACGCAGATGTATGTTGGAACTGAAATTGGTGACAATGCGCGCGCCGGAGGCTGCGATCATGTCCAGCTCGTCGAGGCGTGCATGGATGCAATGCGCGAGCGTCAAGCGTTCGGAGAGAAAGCCGATCTCGCGGAGATAGCGGACGATGCCATCAGGAAAGTTCTGGTCCGCCCACGCGCGCTGGTAGATCGTCTCCAACAGATGCATGTGAATGCGGCGGCCGGTCAGCGCGGAATTCTCGGCGACGGCCTCCAGCAGCGGTTGGGAGCACCATTGCACGCCGGCCGGGCCAAGCTGCACATCGATCTTGGGGCCGGCAATCGCCGCGGCAATCGCGTCGGTCAGTTCGATGTAGGCGTTCGGCGACATCGGCGCGCGGACGAACAGTTCCTCGATCGTCTTGCGATCGTCGCAGGACAGATTTGAGAGCACCGGCTCGGCATCGCCATAGACGACCGGATTCTGGTCGCGCACGGCGATCGCAAAGGCGATGCGGATGCCGACGTCTGAGGCCGCGCGCGCGATATGCTTTGCTTCCTCCACCAGCGGCATGGTTCCGCTCGGGCGGGTGTAGTGCACCATCACCGCCGCGCAGCCGGCACGCGCCGAGCGCGCCAGCGCGGAAGCCGCCGTGAGATAGGGATCGACCGGCGAGCCCAGTACGGAGCGCAACAGCCAGCTCTCCAGGGGCATGCCGAGCGCGCCGAACGACGATGCGGTCGGCCGCGCATGATCGTGGGCGTTGACGAAGGCGGGAAGCACGAAGGAGCGCGGCCCCGCCGGCGGCGCTCCTTGATCGATTTGATCGATGGAGGTGATGATGCCGTTGTCGTGCCGGAGCACGACATCATCAAGCACGCCGCGGTCAGGGCCGGCGAATAGGCTATGGGCCGGCACTTCGTTCGCCATGACCGCAGACTATCTCAGTTCGTGGTGTAGACCAACTCCCGCTCGGCCCGCGGCGGCAGGAACTCGCGGGTGAAGATTTCGGACGGCGTCGGCGTGCGCGTGAGTTGATAGCCTTCGACAATGATACCGATGGCGCGGGCCATGCGATCATCCTTGACGTCGCCGACGCCGATCTCCTTCATCTCCGGCGAGACGATCAGCTTGTCGAAGGAATATTGCAGGCGGCGCTTCTCGACGTCGACATTGATCAAATTGTCGAAATTCACCGCGGCCTTCATGCCGGCGTTCTGGTCTTTTGCCACTGCGATCAGGCCCTTGTTAACGGCGCGGACGAGACCGGCGACCGCCTTTGGATTGGACGCGAGCAATTTGCGCGCGACCATCACGCCGTTGGAATAGAGATCCATTCCGTAATCGCCGAACGAGAACCATTTGAAGTCCTTGTCGGGATCCTGGCGGTTCAGCACCAGGTTGAAGTAGCTGGTGATGTTGAAGACGAGCGCGGCGTCGATGTCGCCCTTGATCAGCATCGGCTCTTGCAGGTTCGGCGCCATGTTGGAGATCTTGATCTTCTCGCCATCGAGCCCGTTCTTGTGCACGAACACCGGCAACAGCCGCGTGGTCGGCGTGCCCTGGGCGCCGCCGAGCGTGTGACCTTCGAAATCCTTGATGGTGTTGATGCCGCTGGATTTTTTCGCGACGATCGCAAATGGCGGCTGGTTCCAGATCATGTAGACCATCACGGGCGCGTCCTGCGGCTTGGTCGCGGCGTTCTGGATGATGGCGTTGACGTCGCCGAAGCCGGCGTCATAGGCGCCGGACATGATGCGCGTCACGGTCGCGCCCGAGCCTTCGCCCTGGTCGATGACGACGTTGAGGCCTTCCTCTTTGAAGAAGCCATGGTCCTTGGCGTAGAAGAAGGCGGCATCCGAGCCTTGCGTCTTCCAGCCGAGCGTGAACTTGATCGTGGTTTCCTCGGCCGACGCGGGTCCTGCGAACAGGGCCAATCCCAACAGCGCGGCGCTCACTTTCTTCAGCATGACGACCTCACAGACAATGGTTGACGAAATTCTTTCTCAGGTGGCAATCACGTCGTTCTTGCGCGTGGCCCAGCCGGTGACCTGGCCTTCGATCAGCGAGAACACCACGTAGAGCGCGACGCCGAGGCCGGCGAGCACGAACAGCCCGGCGAACACCAGCGGCACGTTGAAATTCGATGACGCGGTCATCATCACGTTGCCGATGCCGCGATTGGAGGCGACGGTCTCCGAGAGAACCGCGCCGACAAAGGCGTAGGAGATCGCGACCTTCAGCGAGGCGAAGAAGAACGGCATCGTCCGCGGCAAGCCGACATTCCAGAGGATATCGAACTTGCTGGCGCCCAGCGCCTTCAAGACGTCCTCGAGCTCGGGCTCGGTGGTGGCAAGCCCGGTGGCGATGTTGACAACGATCGGAAAGAAGCAGATCGACAGCGCGGTGAGAACCGCCGGCACCGTGCCGGAGCCGAACCACAGCACGAAGATCGGCACCACTGCGACCTTCGGGATCGAAGAGAAGCCGATCAACAGCGGATAGACTGTGTCATAAGCGGTCTTGGAAACTCCAATGAAGGCGCCGAGCACGACGCCCAGCGCGACGCCGAGCACGAAGCCGAACATCGTGGTCGCCAGCGTCTGGATGATGTGCGGCCACAGCACCGGAAAACGCTCGACCAGCGTCACCAGGACCTGCGACGGCCGCGGCAGCACCAGGTCGGACATGCCGGTCATCAGGCAGAACAATTCCCAGGCGACGAAGAACAGCACGATCAGCGCCGCTGACCACGCCTTCTGCCTGATATCGAGTGCAGACATTTCAGGTCGCTCCTTCCTGCACCGCGCTGCGAGCATCGACGATCATCGCGCGCAGCTTCTGGTTCAGCGCGACGAAATCCGGTTCGAAGGTCATCGCCACCGTGCGCGGCCGCGCAAAGCCGACATGGCTGTCGTCGAGGATGCGACCGGGACGCGCGCTCATCACGCAGATGCGGCTGGCGAGAAAGCCGGCCTCGCGCAGATCGTGGGTGACCAGCAGCACCGTCGGCTTGTGCGTCATCCAGAGCCCCTGCAGGATCGACCACAACTCCTCGCGCGTGAACTGGTCGAGCGCGCCGAACGGCTCGTCGAGCAGCAAGAGGCGCGGCTCATGGATGAGCGCCCGGCATAGATTGGCGCGCTGGAGCATGCCACCGGAGAGCTGCCAGGGAAAACGGCCGCCAAAGCCTTTCAGGCCGACCTGCTCCAATAGCGCGTTGGCCTTGTCGCGGAATTCGGTCTTGCGCAGTTTCCGGAATTTTGAGCGGAACGGCTCGACGATCTTGAGCGGCAGCATGATGTTCCGCTCGATCGTCATCCACGGCAGCATGGTCGGATTCTGGAAGGCCATGCCGACCCGCATCGCGCGTGCCGCCACCTCGCGGCCGCCGACGATGACGACACCAGTGGTCGGCTGCACCAGGCCGCTGACCAATCGCAGGATCGTCGACTTGCCGCAACCGGACGGACCGACCAGCGCGACGAACTCGCCCTCGCTGATCCGCAGCGTCGTCTTCGACAAGGCCGGCACCGCGCGGTCGCCGCGACCGAACGTCACCGAGGCATCGGACAGCTCAATGGCAATCGGCGTGCTGCCGGAGGGAACCGGCTCGCCCGAGAAGTCGGAATTTGCTTGCATGCGCATCACGGCAGAAAGTGCATGCAAGCCAGATGCCAGCCGGACTTTTCCGCGGAAGCAACGCGGATCGAGGAAATCGGTACCGCTCAAGCGGATTCAATTTAGGCAATCCGACTATCAAAGTGCATGCAATTCGTGCGCACACTTATTGGACGCCTATGCTACGAATGACATCGAAGCACTTACGGGACCAACCGATGGCGCCGCGCGCGGCCAGCAAGACTGCTGAAACGTCCGACAAGGTCAGCGTGATCTGCCGTGCGCTCCGCCGTGCCATCATCGAGCAGGCGCTGGAGCCGGGCGCGAAGCTGCCGGAGGATTCACTTGGCGAGCGGTTCGGCGTCAGCCGCACCATCGCGCGCCACGCGCTGGGTCAATTGGCGGCCGAAGGTCTGGTCGAACTGCGCCGCAACCGGATCGCAGTGGTGGCAACGCCGAGCTGGCAGGATGCGCGCGACGCCTTCGATGTCCGCATTCAGCTCGAACGCCTCGTGGTACGCCACCTCGCCGGCAAGCTGACGAAAGCGCAGATCGCGGAATTGAACGCCCATGTCGATGCCGAAGACCGCGCCCGCGGCGGCTCGGACCCGGTCTCGATCCGGCTTGCGACCGAATTCCACATCCTGCTCGCGCACATGACGAACAGCCCGATCCTGATCCGTTATGTCAGCGAGATCGCCTATCGCTGCTGCCTGACGCTGTCGCTGTTCAGCCGGCCGCATTCCTCGGAATGCGCGATCAACGACCATCGCGCGATCATCGCGGCGCTGGTCAGGGGCGACGAGGACAAGGTGATGAGCCTGATGCACAGCCATCTGGACTCGGTGGCAGGCCGCGCGCTGGTCGCTCCCGTCCCGCAGCGCGGCCGCGACCTGCTCGACATTCTCGCGCCCTATGCCGAAGAGGCGGAGAGTGGCCGCCTCGTGAAAATGCCGAAGGCGGCGCGCGGACGCTAGCGACGATGCGAACTGCCTTCGATCTCATCTTCCGTAATGCGCGCACGCGAAATGCGAGCACGCCGGTCGATATCGGCATCGCCGGCGGCCGGATCGCAGCGATCAAACCGCGCCTCATCTGCGAGGCGGCGGAAATCGATGTCGGCGGCAGGCTGGTGCTATCAGGCTTCGTCGACACCCATATCCATCTCGACAAGGCCTGCTTGCTCGGCCGCTGCGCTCATGACCATGGCAGCGTCGGCGAAGCGATCCGGGCGGTGGCGGCGATGAAGCGCGATTTCACCGTCGAGGACATCTACACCCGCGGCGCGCGCGTGATCGAACGCGCGATCACCTTTGGCACCACGCGGATGCGCACGCATGTGGAGATCGATCCGCGCATCGGCCTGCGCGGCTTCGAGGCGATCAAGGCGTTGAAGCGCGACTATGCCTGGGCGATTGATATTTCGCCGTGCGTGTTCCCGCAGGAAGGGCTGACCAACGATCCCGGCGCGGAGGAATTGCTGATCGCGGCGCTGCGCGACGGCGGCGAGGCGATCGGCGGCTGTCCCTATACGGACACCGACCCGAACGCGCATATCGAGAAGATCTTCGATCTGGCGCAGGAGTTCGACGTCGACGTCGACCTGCATCTCGACTTCGACCTCGATCCGTCCTGGTGGCACATGGAAGAAGTGTGCCGCCAGACCGAACGCCGGAATTATCAGGGACGTGTTGCCATCGGCCATGCGACCAAGTTATCGGCGCTGCCACCGGATCGGCTGAAGGCGGCAACCGAACGGCTGGCAAGGGCTGGCGTTGCGGTCACCGTGCTGCCCGCGACCGACCTCTATTTGCTGGGGCGCGACGCGACGCACAACGCGCCGCGTGGCCTCACCGTCGCGCACAAACTCGCCGCCGACGGTGTGCTGTGTTCAGTGGCGACCAATAATGTGCAGAACCCTTTCACGCCGTTCGGCGATGCCTCGCTGCTGCGGATGGCCAATTTCTATGCCAACATCGCCCATGCCGCCGTCAACGAGTTCGACGCCTGCCTCGATCTGGTGACGGACCTCCCTGCCCGCCTGATGAACCTGCGCGATTACGGCATCAGCGTCGGCAATCCCGCCGACATCATCGTGCTCGATACCGACAGCGGCCGCGGCGCGATCGCGGAATTGCCTGACGTCCTCATGGGTTTCAAGAGCGGACGCCAGACCTTCGCGCGGCAGCGGCCGATGCTGTTTCCGCCAAAGAGCTAGTGGTCTATCACAGTGATTTTGACTCTTTGGGGGTGGCTGGATAGGCGCGGCCGAGTTTGGCGCGAGCTTTG
>NZ_JBEGDB010000158.1:0-17917 GCF_043638955.1 Bradyrhizobium sp. 31Argb
GCGCGAAACTACTTCGCCGTCGTCGCCATTGCCGCCACTCTGCTCTGGATAAGGTAACTGTCCACACGGCCTAGTGCGCCTCGTTATGCGGCGAGACATTCCGCTTTGCAGCCGGAGGGTGGGACGCGGGGCGCGACGCCGGATGCGACGCGGCGGCAACTCGGTGTGGCGCCGGAGCAGCGGGTGGATGCTGGGGCAGCCTCGGGACCGCGGCAACGGCACCTGGTTTTGGCGTCGGTGGGGCTGCGACCGGTTTCGCTGCGACATTTGCCGGCTTCGCTGCAGCATTCAGAGGCTTCGCTTCCGGTCTGACCACCGCATTCGGCGGCTTGGGCAACGCTCCGTTGGTCGGCGCAGCGTGCTCCGAGCCAACAGATGCCCTGTTTTCAAGTGGCTTGTTCGCGGCGGGAGGATCGTTCGCAAGAGGCTTATTGGCGGGTGGGGTGGCCGCAAGCGGCTTGCTCTCGAGCGGCTTGTTGGCGACCGCATTGTTCGCAGGCGCTTTGGGAGCGACCGGCTGCGGCAGCGGTGCGGGTCCCGGCTTTGCTTCGCGTGCAGCGACAATGCCCTTGCCGGTGAACTCGCCTGGCTTGGCTGTCGCAGCGATTGCCGGGCGGCCGTGGTTCTCGGAGGCGAGCAGCGCTCTGTTCGTGCTCGCCAGGTGCTGCTGCTGGATCTGTGCAGGCGCCGGAGTAACGTGGTGATCTTGCGCAGCCACCCGCTCTTGCGCCATCGGCTGAGTCGTGATTCCACCACTGCCGCCGTTGAAGCTGACACGCGTGACGTTGTTGATCACGGTCGTGCTATAGACGTTGGTGACGTTGACGCTGCCGAAATTATTGACGGTGCGGTTGTAGGCCAACACGCCATTGTCCCAGTGGCCGCCTTCATAGCCGACGCCGCCATAGCCGAAACCATAGTTGACGCCACCGTAGAAACCGACACGCGGCCCCCAATAGCCGGTGTTCCACGCGTAGACGCCCTCACGCCACGCCCAGTAACCGGGTGTCCACAACAAGCCAACGGCCGGCGGCTCCACCCAGGTTCCCGGAACCCAGTAATATCCGTCCGGGCCGTAAGCCCAGTAGCCGGGCGTCCAAATGTACCCAGGCGCGGGAAGCGGCGGTTGCTCGTACACCGGAAGCTCGGGCGGGGCGATCGTAATGCTGATGATTTGGGCTTGGGTGACAGGTGAAACGACTAGCGCGGCAAGAAGCCCGATGATGAATAGAAGGCGTCGCATGTTTGTTCCTTCCACATGAGCAGCTCCCCGCGAGTCGGAACGATGTTGAGCGAATGACGCAACATTATGGCGCACTGGTCTAGTGCAGCAGCCTGTACTGGATGATGTAGGCGGCGGCGCCGGCGAGATAGCCGAGCAAGGCAAGGCCGCTGATGCGTCGGACGTACCAGAAGAACTGGATCTTCTCCAAACCCATCGCGGCGACGCCTGCCGCCGAGCCGATGATCAGGATCGATCCACCGGTGCCGGCGCAGTAAGCGATGAACTCCCACAGGAAGCTGTCGGCCGGATATTGCGTCAGGCTGTACATGCCCATCGTCGCCGCCACCAGCGGCACGTTATCGACGACGGCGCTGACCAACCCGAGCGCAATGACAATGATGTCCTGGCGCCCGATCTTCGCCGCCAGCCAGTTGGCCAGCATCTCGAGAACGTGAGTGTGCTCGAGCGCCGCGACCGCCAGCAGGATCCCCACGAAGAAGACGATCGAGCTCATGTCGATCCGCGTCAGCGCGTGGACCAGGGTGAGATGTCGCTTTTCGTCTTCCTCCTTGTGCCGATGGATCAATTCACCGACCATCCAGAGGATGCCCAGGCCGAACAGGATGCCCATGAACGGCGGCAGGTGCGTCGCGGTCTTGAACACGGGCACCGCGATCAGCGTACCGAGGCCGAGATAGAACATCATGTTGCGCTCGAAGATGCTGGTTGCCGAGCTTTCGCGGTCCTGCTCACGGAGCGCCGGGATCTCCTTGCCTCTTAACAGGTAGCCGACGACGAGGAGGGGCACGACCAGGTTGATCAGCGAGGCCAGGAAAACCCCTTCGATGATCGAGAGCGGCGTGATCTGTCCGCCGATCCACAGCATCGTGGTGGTCACGTCGCCGATCGCCGACCAGGCGCCGCCGGCATTGGCCGCGATCACGATCATGGACGCGAAAAACAGGCGGTCGCTCGCGCTGTCGAGCAGCTTGCGCATCAGCGATATCATCACGATCGTGGTCGTCAGGTTGTCCAGGATCGCGCTTAGGAAAAAGGTCACGAAACCGATCAGCCACATCAGGGTGACTTGCTTCCTGGTGCGGATCAGCGAGGTGATGACCTCAAAGCCGTTGTGGGCATCGATCACCTCGACGATCGTCATCGCGCCGATCAGGAAGAAGACGATCTGGGCGGTCGCGGAGACGGACTCGTTGAGCTGCTTGTCGATCAGCCCCGGGTCTCCGCTCGCGACGGCATAGACCGTCCAGAGCATTCCCGCGCCGAGCAAGGCCGAGGCCGACTTGTTGATGCCGATCGGATGCTCCAGCGCAATCGCGGCGTAAGCGATGACGAAAATCGCGATGATTGCGGCTAGCAAAACCTGCCCCTGTGAACCCGCAAGGCCGAAAGCAGTTCTTGATCAATTCTTGGGCTGTCCGAAATCCAGCGGGGGCAGCTCGATCTCCGGAACCTCGATCTTGACGGAGTTCGGATCGACGGTCGAAATGGAGCCCTTGTAGTGCATCACCATCGACGGGAACAGGATGACCAGCCCGACCATGATGATCTGGATCACGACGAACGGCACCGCCCCCCAATAGATCTGGCCCGTCGTCACCGGCTCCATGCGCTTGCCGGTGACGCGATCGATAAAGGATTCCTTCGGAGCCACCGAGCGCAGATAGAACAGGGCGAAGCCGAACGGCGGATGCATGAACGAGGTCTGCATGTTGACGCCGAGGATCACGCCGAACCAGATCAGGTCGATGCCGAGCTTCTCGGCCGCGGGCCCGAGCAGCGGGATCACGATGAAGGCGAGTTCGAAGAAATCGAGGAAGAAGGCGAGGACGAAGACGATCGCATTGACGACGATCAGGAAGCCGACCTGGCCGCCGGGAAGCGAGGTCAGGAGATGCTCGACCCATACATGGCCGTTGACGCCATAGAAGGTCAGCGAGAAGACGCGGGCGCCGACAAGGATGAATACCACGAAGGCCGACAGTTTCGCAGTCGATTCCACAGCCTGCCGGATCAGATCCCAGCTCAGCCGGCGCTTGATGGCGCCGAGAATGATCGCGCCCGCGGCGCCCATAGCGCCGCCTTCGGTCGGCGTGGCAAGGCCGATGAAGATGGTGCCGAGCACCAGGAAGATCAGGAACAGTGGCGGCACCATTACGAACGTGGTTTGCTGTGCCATCGCCGAGAGGAAGCGGAAGCCTGTGAGCTTGTCGATGATCCAGTTAAGGACGGCGACGAAGAACGCGAACAGGATGCCGAAGAGCATGCTGAGCACGACATAGTCGGCGCCGCTTACGGCGGAGCCCCGCATCATGAACCAACCGAACACGGAACTCGCAATGAACAGCGCGCCGAGCGACCACAGCCCGCGGCTGCCATTCTTTTCGCGGAAGCCGATGGCTTCTGGAGGAAGGCCGGGTACCGCCTTGGGGAACAGCAGCGTGACCAGGAAGGCGTAGCCGGCATAAAGGCCGGCAAGCACGAGGCCCGGAATGAACGCGCCTTCGTACATGTCGCCGACCGACTTGCCGAGCTGGTCGGCCATCACGATCAGCACCAGGGAAGGCGGAATGATCTGGGCCAGGGTGCCGGAAGCGGCGATGATGCCGGTGGCCATGCGACGGTCGTAGCCGTAGCGGAGCATGATCGGCAGCGAGATCAGGCCCATCGAGATCACGGATGCGGCGACGACGCCGGTCGTGGCGGCGAGCAGCGCGCCGACGAAAACGACGGCGTAGGCGAGGCCGCCGCGAATGGTGCCGAACAGTTGGCCGATGGTGTCGAGCAGATCCTCGGCCATGCCGGAGCGTTCGAGGACAAGCCCCATGAAGGTGAAGAAGGGGATCGCCAATAGCGTGTCGTTGTTCATCACCCCGTAGACGCGTTCGGGCAGCGCCTGCAGGAAGTCGGGGTGGAATTGTCCAAGCTCGATTCCAACGACGGCGAAGATCAGCCCGACGGCGCCGAGCGAAAACGCGGCGGGATAGCCGAGCAGAAGCGTGATAACCAGCGCCGCGAACATGATCGGCGCCATATTGTCGATAAGAAAAGCTGTCATCCAAATTTCCCCGCGATCGCCTGCGATCAGCGCTTTTCGATCGCCTCAACGAGGTGTTCGACTTCGGCCTCGATGGCATTCACCTGCGTGTCGTGCGGATCCGGAATGAGGCCGCGCATCACGGCGATGCGCTTGATCAGTTCGGATATTCCCTGGACAAATAGATAAGCGAATCCGATGACGATCAGCGACTTGGCCGGCCATTGCGGCAGACCGCCGGCATTGCCGGATTGCTCGTTGAGCTCGTAGGACCGCACGAAGAACGGGCCGCCGGTGATGATCATGACGATGCAGAGCGGCAGCAGGAAGAACGCGTGACCGATGACGTCGATGATGTTGCGTACCTTCTTGGGCAGCGCGTTGTTGACGATATCGATTCGGATGTGTTCGTTGTCGAGCAAGGTCCAGGGGGCGCACAACAGGAATACGACGCTGAACAACACCCATTGAAGCTCAAGCCAGGAGTTGGACGACATATCAAGTGTCTTGCGGACGATGGCGTTGACAGCCGAGATGATGACCGCGACCAGGATCAGCCATGCCAGGCGCTTGCCGGTCCAGCGTGTGAACGCGTCAATGCCACGGCTCAATTTCAAGAGCGATTGCAACCGATGATCCTCCCCGCTTCGGACCCTTGCCGTCTTGACTGCGCCCACCGGGCGCAGTGGCTTATCCAGCCAAGCTAGCATGAAGCCCGCCGCACCAAACCAGCGGGCAGAGCCGGCGTCAATCGGAAGTTTGTTGATATTGAAGGGGAATTGGCGGTGCGGTAGGCCGAGCGCCCGTCCTGCGCCGGCCACTTTTAGCAATGGGGATTCGAGAAAGAACTTGGCCGGATCGATCCGACCGTCCGGTTATTGCTTCGGTGTAGGACTGAAATCCAGCGGCGGCAGGTCGATCTGCGGCACCTCGATCTTCACCTTGTTCAGGTCGACGTCGAGGGGCTCGTGAGCAGGGCCGTCACCGTGATCGGGAAGGCGATCACCAGCGCGACCATGATCGCCTGCAATCCGATCCAGGGCATCGCGCCCTAATAGATGTCGGAGCTCTTCACTTCCTTCGGCGCTACGCCGCGCAAGTAGAACAGCGCGAATCCGAACGGCGGGTGCAGGAACGACGTCTGCATGTTCGCGCAGAGCATGACGCCGAACCAGATCAGCGCCGCGTCGGGGCCGACGACCGGCGCCAGGATCTTCTGCGCGACCGGCGCGATCATCGGCAGGATGACGAAAGCGATCTCGAAGAAGTCGAGGAAGAAGGCCAGGAAGAAGATGAAGAGGTTGATGAAGATCAGGAAGCCCCAGACGTCGCCGAGCAGCGATGTCAGATGGTGCTCGAGCCAGACGTCGCCGGAGACACCGAGGAACACGACCGAGAAGCAGGTCGAGCCGATCAGAATGAAGGTGACCATGCAGGTGATGCGCATGATCGTCTCATAGCCCTGCTTGATCAGGTCGCGCAGGTCGGGAATGCGCACCGCCTCGAGGCAGATCCAGACCACCGCAAGGTAGGTGATGGCGAACATGATCTTGAAGATCAGGTTCTCGCTGTAGAGGATCGCGACGATGGTGCCGATGCCGGCGGCAACGACGCCGGCTTCGGTCGGCGTCGCAAGCCCCATCATCATGGTGCCGAGCACGACGAAGATCAGCACCGCCGACGGGATGAGGCCGAGCAGGCACTTCTTCCACAATGCCCAGCCGGTCAGCGTGCGCGCTTCCTTCGGCACTGCCGGCACGTGGCTCGGCTTGATGATGCCAAGCAGGAAGGTGTAGCCGGCGAACAGCAGGATCTGGAAGATCGACGGCCCCCAGGCGCCGAGATACATGTCGCCGACCGATTTGCCGAGCTGGTCGGCAAGCACGATCAGAGGAATCCGAACGAAAGCCCGACTGCGGCCAGCGTGAACGCCACGGGGTAGTGAAAGCTGCCAGTCCATTTCAGCGCGGATTGATAGCGTCAATCGGAAAATGGGCAAATTGACGCGAGGACCAAGCCGCTGTGGGCTTGGTGAATCGCGGAGCGATTGGGGCTCTGGAGGAGGCCGGTCGGGGCGGCGGCCTCAGCCGCCGGTGACGCTCATATGCCGGCTGACGCTGGGGCGGTTGTGGCGGCGGTCGATGATGAAATCATGCCCCTTCGGCTTCAGGCCGATGGCGCGGTCGATCGCGGCTGACAACAGCTCGTTGTCTGCCGACGCCCGCAGCGGTTTGCGCAAATCGGAGGCATCCTCGTGGCCCAGGCAGGTGTGCAGCGTGCCGGTGCAGGTGATGCGCACGCGGTTGCAGGATTCGCAGAAATTGTGGGTCATCGGCGTGATGAGGCCGAGCTTGCCGCCGGTCTCGCTGACCCGGACATAGCGGGCAGGGCCGCCGGTGCTCTCGTCGAGATCGGTCAGCGTGAACTGCTTTTCCAGCCGGGCGCGGACAAGCGATAGCGGCACATACTGATCGATACGGCCGGCGCCGATGTCGCCCATCGGCATCACCTCGATCAAGGTCAGCGCCATGCCCTTGCCGTGCGCCCACTCCATCAGCGAGGGGATCTCGTCCTCGTTCATATTCTTCAACGCCACCGCGTTGATCTTGACCGCAAGTCCTGCGGCCCGTGCCGCCTCGATGCCGGCCAGCACCTTGTCGATGTCGCCCCAGCGCGTGATGGCGCGGAATTTGTCGGCATCGAGCGTGTCGAGCGAGACGTTGATGCGGCGCACGCCGCAATCGGCGAGTTCGCCGGCGAAGCGCGCGAGCTGCGAGGCGTTGGTGGTCAGCGTCAATTCATCGAGCGCGCCGTTCGCAAGATGCCGCGACAGCGAGCGCACCAGCGTCATCACGTTGCGCCGCACCAGGGGCTCGCCGCCGGTGAGGCGGAGCTTGCGCACGCCCTTGGCGATGAAGGCCGAGCAGAGCCGGTCGAGCTCTTCCAGCGTCAGGAGATCGGCTTTCGGCAGAAAGGTCATGTCTTCCGACATGCAGTAGAAGCAGCGCAAGTCACAGCGGTCGGTGACGGAGACGCGCAGGTAGCGGATCGTCCGGCCGAACGGATCGGTCATCGGACGGAACAGGGATTCGGATGGAGGAAGCGAAATCGCGCTCATTCACACGCCTTGCCAACGCCTTGCTCGACGGAGCCGGACGAAAAGGAAGTGACGCTCCGCCAGCACAATCTAGGCAGCTTGTTACCGTCCGACAATGCGCTCCGTCAAACAGTGCAGTGCGAACGTGCAAATCAGCGCTGCACCGGCGCGTTCGGGTCGGGGAAGGCCGAGCCATTGGCCGCGGCGGCCGGTTCGGCCGCAGGTGCTGCCGCAGCGGCTGGCTTCGGCCGCTTCGGCCGCGGCTTGCGCGCCCTGGGCGGCGGAGCCGTGGGCTTCAGTTCCGCAACCACGGGATTTGGATCGACGACGGTCGATGCCGCAGTGGTGAGGTCGCCGGGGTTGCGGACCACCGTGACCGGAACCGTGGCCGATTCATACTTCGGCAGGTTGAAGGTGACGGAGAAGCCGCTGTCGGGCGCTGCCACCGAGACGGTGCAGGGCGTTTTGCAGCCCGGTCCGACCGAGGTCACCGCATCCGCGCCCGGAGGCGTCGATTCGAGCTGAACCTGGACCGGCGCAGGCGCCGACTTGAACGAATCCCAAGAAAAAGACGAACAGCCCGCCAGGCTTGCCCCGGCGACGGCAATCGCGATGACACGACGCATAATTGATCCACCTAACTGTGGCTGAGAGCCACAATCCCCGGGCGGACCATAGGAGGGTGGGCACTGCGGCGCAACGGCGCAGGGCGAATTCGCTAGGCGATGGTTAATAAGGACGCGTGGCGTTGCAAAAAAGCAACGTTAGCTCAGTAGGTTACGAGATATTCACGGTCTTGGCGAGGCTGTCGACAGCCGCCGGCAGCTCCCGCATATGGCCGATCAGCCGATCCGGCTTCAATTCGGCGATAGGTATCTCGGTATAGCCGAATTCAACCCCAATCACCGGGATACCGGCTCGTCGGGCGACCCCGACATCCGGCCCGCCATCGCCGACCATGATTGCGGAGGATAACTGTCCCTCCGCCCGCGCCACCGTTTGCCGGAGGATCGCCGGATCCGGTTTCGAGATCCCAAAGGTGTCAGCCCCGCAGATCGCCGCAAACCGGCCGCTCAGGCCGAGCTGATCGAGCAGGAGCTTTGACAGGAATTCGAGCTTGTTGGTGCAGACCGCGAAGCGGAACCCCTGCACGGCGAGCTCGTCCAGCGCGGTTTCCAGGCCTTCGAACGGGCGCGATTCGTTGGCGATATGGGCGGCGTAATAGTCGATGAAATCCTTGGTCAGCCGGCTGATGTCGTTGGTGCTGGCGTGGCGGCCCTCGAGCTCGAGCGCGCGCTCGATCAATCTGCGGGCGCCGCCGCCGATCATGGTCCGCGCCGATTGCAGCGGCACCGGGGCCAAGCCCTCGCGGTCCAGCACGTAATTCAGCGCGCTGATCAGGTCGGGCGCGGTATCGACGAGGGTACCGTCGAGATCGAAAACGACAATGCCGGGAGAGTTCATCCTCCTTTGGCTATCGTTTCCGGCGCCGTCATGCAAGAGAAGAGGGCGGACTTCGCTGTGAGCGTGATGGGAGGGCGTTCCATGCGTGAACTTGCCGGCAGAACAGCTTTTGTCACGGGCGGGGCCAGCGGCATCGGCCTTGCGCTCGGTCGTGCGTTCGCAGAGGCCGGCATGAAGGTGATGCTCGCCGATATCGAGGCGGAGGCGCTGGAACGCGCTGTCAAAAGTCTGGCTGAGTTTGGCCCGAGCATCAGAGGCACGATCTGCGATGTCGCCGATCCCGCAAGCGTCGAGGACGCCGCGGGCGCCACGTTCGATGCCTTCGGCAATGTCCACATTCTCTGCAACAATGCCGGCGTCGCCGCCGGCGGCGGCATCGACACTATCTCGCTCGAGAGCTGGCGCTGGGTGATCGATGTCAATCTGATGGGCGTCGTGCATGGCATCGCAAGCTTCCTGCCGCATATGCGCAAGCACGGCGCGGGCGGACACATCGTCAACACCGCCTCGATGGCCGGGATGAACGGGGGGCTCGGCTTCAGCCCTTACTCGGCGACGAAATTCGCCGTCGTCAGCATGTCGGAAGGACTGGCCCTGCGGCTCAAGCCGCTTGGTATCGGCGTCAGCGTGCTGTGCCCGAGCTTCGTGCGGACCCGGATCGGCGAGAGCGGGCGCAACCGCCCTCCGCGCTACGGTCCATCACCCGCGCTTGATCCCGCGAGCCCGGCGGCCGCCATGGTCGCGGAGATCGCGCGGCAATTGGAGGCGGGCATCGATCCGGCCGATGTTGCCGCACGCGTGCTTGCCGCCATACGGGAAGATCGCCTCTATGTATTTACCCATCCCGGGATGCGGGCCGAGGTCGAGGCACGGTTTGCCGCGATCCTGGCCGCGATGGACGAGGTCTCAAGTTAATCTTTCGGTTGAGGACGAAGCATCTCGTCGCCGGAAGAAAGCGTGGAGAAACAGCGCGCTGGCACTGGATTCTGATCGAATATTAAAACTGCATTCCGCCGCCGTATAAGGCGCTATTGGCGCTGTCCCTGCGCCCAAAAGGCGGCTAGATATGCGCCCGCCGGAGCGGGGATGGGGCGCGCGCCCAAGCCTTAGAACTGATCCCGCGAACAAGCCTTGAGAACAAGTCCTGGGAAATCGTCGCACGTGGACATGGACGGATTGAAACGACAGGCCGCTGCGCGCGCCCTGCAAGAAGTGCGCGACGGCATGAAGCTCGGGCTCGGCACCGGGTCGACCGCCAAGCATTTCGTCGACCTGCTCGGCGAGAAGGTGCGGGCCGGCATGAAGGTCGTGGGCGTGCCGACCTCGGAGGCGACCCGCGCGCAGGCGGAAGCCTGCGGCATTGCGCTCGCCACGCTGGACGAGATCGACCATCTCGATCTGACGGTCGACGGCGCCGACGAGGTCGATCCCGCGCTCAACCTGATCAAGGGCGGTGGCGGCGCGCTGCTCCGCGAGAAGATCGTGGCGGCCGCATCCGATCGCATGGTCGTGATCGCCGATGAGAGCAAATGGGTCGATCCGCTCGGCCGTTTCCCGCTGCCGATCGAGGTGATCCCGTTCGGGCTCGCGGCGACCAAGGCCGTGATCGGCAAAGCCTTTGCGGAGGCCGGCGTTGCCGGCCAGATGGTGCTGCGGACGGGCAAGGACGGCCACGTTTTTGTCACCGATGGCGGCCACTGGATTGTCGATGCCCATCTGGGACGGATAGGGGATGCGCCGCGCCTGGCAGGACTGCTGAGCGTGATTCCGGGCGTTGTCGAGCACGGCTTGTTCATCGGTCTCGCCGGCACGGTCGTGCTGGCGGGTGCGCAGGGAATTCGCGTTGTTGAACGGCGCTGACGCCGTAAATTCTGGGAGAATTAGAATGACGAGCTTTGTACGGATTTTGTCGGCCGCGGGCCTCGGATTGGCTGTGGCCCTGACCGCCGTATCGGTGAGCGCGCAGCAGAAGGCGCCGGCTCCCGCGGCGGCGCCCACGCTGAAGGAAGGCTCGCCCGCGGCGATCGCCGCCGCCAAGGAAATCCTCAAGATGAAGAACGCGAGCGCGATGTACGCCAACGCCGTTCCCAACATCGTGCTGCAGACCAAGGAAAGCCTGGTGCAGTCGAACCTCAACTACCAGAAGGACCTCAACGAGGTTGCCACCATCGTCGCCAAGAACCTGGCCGGCCGCGAGCAGGAGATCGGCGACGGCATGGCCAAGGTCTATGCCAACGAATTCACCGAGCAGGAACTGAAGGACCTCGTCACCTTCTACAAGTCGCCGTTGGGCCAGAAGCTGCTCGCCAGCGAGCCCCGGGCAATCCAGTTCTCGATGTCCTATATGAACCAGTGGGCGCAGCAGTTCGCCGAGATTGTGAACGCCCAGTTCCGGGCCGAGATGCGCAAGCGCGGCAAGGAGATCTGATTTTCTGGTTTAGGACACAGCGCCATGGCTGAATACGACGTCGATCTGTTCGTCATCGGGGGCGGTTCGGGCGGGGTTCGCGCCGCCCGTATCGCCGCCGGCCATGGCGCCAAGGTAATGGTCGCCGAAGAGTACCGGATGGGCGGTACCTGCGTGATCCGCGGCTGCGTGCCAAAAAAGCTGTTCGTGATCGGCTCGCACGTCCAGCAGGAGATCGAGGACGCCGCCGGCTTCGGCTGGAGCATCCCGCAAGCCTCGTTCGACTGGCCGACGCTCGTCGCCAACAAGGACAAGGAAATTGCGCGGCTGGAGGCGGCCTATACGACCAATGTCGAAAAATCCGGCGCGCATATCGTCAAGACGCGGGCCGTCTTCGAGGACGCGCACACACTCCGTCTTTCGACCGGCGAGACGGTCAAGGCCAAGTACGTGCTGATCGCGACCGGCGGCGCGCCCAACCATGGGCCCGTGATTCCCGGTATCGAGCACGTGATCTCCTCCAACGAGGCATTCCACCTCGCCGAATTGCCGAGGCGCATCGTGATCCAGGGCGGCGGCTACATCGCGCTGGAATTCGCCGGCATCTTCGCCGGCTTCGGCTCCGACGTCACCGTGATCTACCGCGGCGACAACATTCTGCGCGGCTTCGACGAGGACGTCCGAGAGCATGTGCGTGCCGAGATGGAGAAGCGAGGCATCACCATCCTGACCGGCTGCACCGTCACCAAGGTCGACCGTCACGGCAAGGAATTCACCACGCATCTGTCCAACGGCTCGAGCCTTGCCTCCGAGAAGGTGATGTTCGCGATCGGCCGGCATCCGAATGTCGCCAATCTCGGCCTGGAGAAGGCGGGCGTCGCCATCAACCCGGACAATGGCGGCATTGCGGTCGATGCCTGGTCGAAAAGCTCGGTGCCGAACATCTACGCCATCGGCGACGTCACCCATCGCCATAACCTGACGCCGGTCGCAATCCGCGAGGGCCACGCCTTTGCCGACACCGTGTTCGGCAAGCGCCCGGTCATGGTCGATCACACCAGCATTCCGACCGCGGTGTTCTCGCATCCGGAGGTCGGCACTGTGGGTCTGACGGAGGCCGAGGCGCGCGCGCAATTCAGCCACGTCGACATCTACAAGACCAGTTTCCGCCCCATCAAGGCGACGATGTCAGGACGCGACACCCGCGTGTTGATGAAGCTCGTGGTCGACGGCGTTAGCGACCGCGTGCTCGGCTGTCACATCGTCGGCGATTGCGCCGCGGAGACCATCCAGGTGGTCGCGATCGCGGTGAAGATGAAAGCGACCAAGGCCGATTTCGACGCAACCTTCGCGTTGCATCCGACCG
Source organism: Bradyrhizobium sp. 31Argb (assembly GCF_043638955.1). NCBI lineage: Bacteria > Pseudomonadati > Pseudomonadota > Alphaproteobacteria > Hyphomicrobiales > Nitrobacteraceae > Bradyrhizobium > Bradyrhizobium sp. 31Argb. The sequence goes on from NZ_JBEGDB010000158.1 coordinate 12,615, forward strand.
CCGCCGAAGAACTCGTGACCATGCGCACCCCGAGCGCGCGCTATGTGAGGCAAGCCGCGGAGTAGGTGCGTAGGGCGGATTGGCTTTTCGCCGCGGCGCGATCTGTAAAGCATCACTTGATATATGTAAGCTATTACCTTACATCATCGCCATGATCCGCTCGTTCCGGGACAAGGCTCTCGAACGGTTTTTCGCGACCGGGGACGGGCGTCGGCTCAGCGTGCAGAACTCGAAGCGGGTGGCCAATATTCTGCGGGCGCCGGACGATGCGTCGCGGCCCGAAGACATGAATTTGCCGGGGTTCCGCTTTCATGCCCTCGTCGGCCGCGAAAAAGGTCGGTACGCTGTGAACGCGAGCGGAAACTGGCGTATCACGTTCGGCTGGATCGAAGGCGATGCCGTCGACGTCGATCTGGAAGACTATCATTGAGGACAAGTTCATGGCCAGGAAGCTTCCGAAAAGAGGTTTACCGCCGATGCATCCGGGCGAACTTCTTCGCGAGGAGATTTTGCCCGCTATCGGTCGGCCCAAGACGGAGATCGCTAAGCTGCTGGGGGTTTCGCGCCAGACGCTTTACGATGTGCTTACGGAAAAGCAGCCGGTGACGCCGATCATGGCGTTGCGACTTGGGAAGCTGTGCGGGAACGGTCCCGATCTCTGGCTCAATTTGCAGAAGCGCTACGATTTGCATCGGGCGCAGCAAGAGCTTGGCGAGAGGATCAAGAATATCCCGACACTGGAAGTTGCCTGAATCGGGCTTGGCAGTGAAACCAGCCCATCACTGCACAAGACTGCGCACAGCCCATAACCCCACGAACAGCGCGCCGACCGAGCAGGCGAACGACACTGCCACATAGAGCAGCGTCAGGCCGAGCTCGCCGCGTTCATAGAGCAGGGCTGTATCGAGCGAGAACGAGGAGAAGGTGGTGAAGCCGCCGAGGATGCCCGTGGTCAGGAATAGACGCCAGGTCTGGGCGGCTTCCCCTCGGAAGGCGAAATAGCCCGCAAGCAAACCCATCACCAGCGAGCCTACGACGTTGACCGTCAGCGTCCCGTACGGGAAGCCGGTCCCGAACGTGCGGGCGGTGGAGAGATTGACGCCGTGACGCAAGGCGCCGCCAATTCCGGCGCCGACGGAAACCAGAACGTAACCGAGCATATCACCTACTTTCTATTCGTTTGGATGCATGGAGATTTCGGCAAGCGCCGTCGCAACGCCGAGGACCAGCAAGGCGATGACGAGTTCGGCCGCAGCACCGAAGACGAAGGCAAGGATCGAGGCTGCTGACACGGCGCAGAGCAGGGCGCGCGCGAAGCGGTCACCACTGATCAGGCGCAGCAGGACGCGCAGCCGCGTCATCGGCTGCCTCTGCGATATGCGCGTTGCTTTGGTTGCATCGCCGCCTCTTTCCTTTTCGAGGCAGCAAAAAACCCGCTGTCAGCGGGTTAGATCCATGCTCCCGCCGCAGCGAGGCTTGCCGCCTCACTCAGCAGGAGTCATTAGCCCACGACGGGCGGGTATCGGGGGACTCCATCCCCATCTGCAGTTACAGGCTAACACATGATCGACGCCGGTCAAGGAAGCTTGGTCTGGCTCGCCCGGCTACATCGCGCGCACGCTGGCGAGGAACTTGTCGACTTCGATTTCCAGATCGGAGGCGTTTTTTGCGAGGCTTCCCGAGGCGGCGAGCACGTTGCTGGCGGCCTGGCTGGTGTCGCCGATGGCGCGATTGGTTCCGCTGATGTTGGTGGTGACTTCCTTGGTCGCGGCGGCTTGCTCCTCCACGGCGCTCGCAATCGCGGTGCTGATCTCGTTGATCTCTGTGATGGTCTGCGAGATCGCCTTGAGCGCGGCGGCGGTGTCGCCGGTGGCCGCCTGCATCTCCTGGATCTGCGTGGCAATGTCCTCGGTTGCCTTCGCGGTTTGGCCGGCGAGCGCCTTCACCTCCGAGGCCACCACGGCGAATCCTCTGCCCGCGTCGCCGGCACGGGCCGATTCGATGGTCGCGTTCAGGGCGAGGAGGTTGGTCTGGCCGGCGATCTGGCTGATCAAGGCGACGACATCGCCGATCCGCTGCGCGACGGTCACAAGTCCCGTGACCAGCCTGTCCGATTTCTCGGCCTCTTCAACGGCCGCCTTGGCCACGCGGCTGGCTTCGGTGACCTGCCGGCTGATCTCGTTGACCGAAGAGGAGAGCTGTTCTGAGGCCGATGCTGCGCTCGATGACCTCTGATTGACGAATTCGGCGGTCGCCGAGAGCGACTGCGCCGTGGTCTGCATCTGGCCGGAAGCCGAGGCCAGCGTGCCCACGAGGCCCTTCACGTTCTTCTCGAAGTTATCAGCCAGCTTCACATTGCGGGTGACCACCGCCCAGCTCAGCATCGCGCCGGCATAATTGCCGTTCTTGTCCGACAGCGCGGAGACCCTGAGGTCGAGTGTTTCCGGTCCCAGCTTGATCTTGGCCGCGTGCGGCAAATTCCGCGGATCTCCGACGATGCGGCGCTGGTGCTGTGGATTCCTGTGAAAGATATCGAAGGATTTTCCGAGAATCTGGTCCGGCGGCACCGGGAGCAGGTGCTTGACGGTGTCGAGCGTCTTCAGGCTGGTCTTGTTGATGTAGGTGATCCTGCTATCGGGATCGCACATCATGATGTTGATGGGCATGTTGTCGAGCATCTGCAGTTGCCGTTCGGTCTCGGCCTCGAGCTTCGCCTTTTCAGTCGCCAGTTCCCAGGTCAGCATCGGTCCGGTGTAGCGGCCGCGGCTGTCCATCATCGCGGTCACCGTGAGGTCGAGGGTCTCGCCGCCGATCGTGATGCGCGCCTTGTGCGGCAAATTCTTCGGATTGGAGAGCAGCCGGCGCTGGCGCTGCGGTTCTTTATGGAAGATGTCGATCGATTGGCCGAGCAGGGCGTCGACCTTCACAGGCAACACATGCTCGATCTTCTTGAGATTCTGCCTGGTGGACTCGTTGAGGTAGATGATCTTGAAATCGGTCAGCTCGCAGATCATCACGCTGATCGGCATGTGATCCAACAGTCGAAATTCGCCTTTCGGCTTGAAACCCGAAAGCATCAGCTCATCCCCCAGCATTGCAACTTCCATGGATGCCCCGCGGCAGCCCCGTAAGCCGCGGAGAATCCGACGAGAAGGCACGGTAATTGATTCGACCGCACGTTTCCAAACTCGTACACTACAACTCTCGTCGCACGGTGCAGGGCGCAAACGAGCCAGCCGCGAGGTCGGGAACCTCATACGCCGCCACGCGAGGCAGTTTCGCTTTCGCCGCTCCGCCTGCGTGCGAGCGTCGAGGCCCGTTTCAAGCGTTTGAGAGAACCTTTCTGACGTTCGGCAATTAGGCGAACGAGGAAACACCTCAAAACCTGCGGAGAGTTCCATGCAAGTCCAGGAAATGATCAGCCGGCACCCACGGGCCCATGGCGAGGGCGATGGCCTGCTCGTCCGCTGCATCGAGGAATGCTATTCCTGCGCCCAGATCTGCACCTCTTGCGCCGACGCTTGCCTGGCGGAGGACATGGTCAAGTCGCTGACGCAATGCATCCGCCTCAATCTCGACTGTGCAGATGTCTGCAACGTCACGGGCAGGATGGCCACGCGTCAGACCGGCTGGGATGACGAGATGATCCGCCGCATGCTGCACACGTGCACTGCGGCCTGCCGGCTCTGCGCCGACGAATGCCAGAAACACGCAGGCGAGCACGAGCATTGCCGCATCTGCGCGGACGCCTGCCGCCGCTGCATGCAGGCCTGCGACGAGGCCGGACGCAGCATGGCGCATTGAGGGGATTGGCAAATCTCGCGGCGCAGCAGCGAAGACATTCCTCTTGCTATAATCGCCGGTTCCAGAATTAACCTGAAACCGCGGCATCAAGCTTAATTCTGGTATTCTGCTGCACTCGGGAAATCTCGGCACTAGGTTGCGGTATGCCAAACCGCAACCGCCGCAACGAGCCGCCATCAGCGCCCTGGATCAGAAACGATCTCCGCGCGAGGTACGAAGAGATTCTTCGCCTGCGAGCCAAGTTGAAGCGCTTGCTCGCAAAGAAAGCCCGTGGCCAATCGAAGCGACGGTCCAGCCACCATTAAAGCGAAGGACGAGCGTGATGTGCTCTTGCACATCCGAGAATACATTGGGCCACAAGCGTGAACGGCGAAATGGACTCAATGCCGGACTTGGGCAAAATGGGATCTCACTCTCGTGGAATTTGTGCACCCGGCGCGGCGTGACTGTGAGGCCTCCTTTCCGGCGGCGACACAATGCGATCGATTCTGCGGCACATAGCCTTGTAGCAATCGCATGCCGCTGCTTCGAGCCGCGGTCTGTCAATCTCAATCAGACCCCGTCGATTGGACCGGATGGCGCGCGACATCCGAAGCTTGTGCACGACCTGCGTCACGGTCGTTCGCCGCACGCCGAGCAAGATCGAAAGTTCCTCCTGCGTCACCGGCAGGGTGTCACCATGAATTCTATCGTGGATGTGGAGCAGCCACCGCGCCAAGCGGGCGTCGACCGAGTGCAGCGCATTGCAGGCGCCCACGTACTGGAATTGCGTCATCAGGACCCCGGTGTGGGCCCAAACCAAATCCCTGATCGCGCCACTGTGGCTGAAGGCCGCATGAAATCGTACAGGAGAAATCTGCAACGATGTCCCCGCGACGAGCACGATCGCGGTCCTCAGAGCGGGTGGGGCCCAGCGCCGACAACAGCCCCGCGGCTGCCTCATTCCCGATGACAGCGGTTGCCACCGTTTGTCCGTTGGGCAAGTCCAGCATGAACGAAATCGTCGCGCTGCATGGGAAATAGATCTGCTCAATTCGCTCCGTCGATCGTATCAGAACCTCGTCGCGTTCAAGCGATACGTTTCGGAGGTAGGGAGCGAGCAAATTAAAATCTGCCGGCGGCAGTGCAGCTAACAGTCGATTACCAACCCTGGTAGGGTGCTCCATCACGGGAAAGCTCCTTCCCTCGACGGACGCGCGGCTCTCTGCAGAAAATTTCGGGGGCCAGGCTGCGGTGCCGCGCCTGATGGTCTTTCATTTCGCTAAGTTGTCCTGCTTGAAACGCAGTGGTGGTAGCTTGGCAGCCTCTTCGCGAAGCACCTTAGCGTCCGCAACCGGCGGGAGCACAACCGATCTCTCGGTTACCGACGCCCGCGAATAAACGCCACCAGCAACGCTAAAATTATGCGCCTAAATCCAAAATCGCGCTAGGCCGTGTGGACTCTTGGGATTCTCAAATCAGATTGAACGTGATTCAAGGCTTTCTTTTAGGAGGAAGCC
>NZ_JBEGDB010000159.1:0-17823 GCF_043638955.1 Bradyrhizobium sp. 31Argb
CAAGGCTTCCTCCTAAAAGAAAGCCTTGAATCACGTTCAATCTGATTTGAGAATCCCAAGAGTCCACACGGCCTAGGTTTCGCGCCTGCGGATGGAGGCGATATCGTAGCGGGATAATCCGATGTCGCGCAGCATTCGGTCGTCGAGATCCCGCAGCTCTGCCGTGGCCTGGCGTATCGCCAGTTCTTCCCTCATCTTCGACAGCAGGAACGTCACCATCGCGCTGATCGAGACATACCATCGCGGAGCGTTCGGCGCCCGTTGGGTCCGTTTCGGATATGGTCGGGTGTAAAACAGTTGGTCGATGTGTGACATCGATATCTCCCGGCAAATATCAGTCCCGGGAGACTCTGCCGCAGCCATGTTTCCGGACCATTCCGACGCCGGAAAATACGGCTACGGCCGTAACGCGTGGCCGCGGCCGCTTTCCTGGCGATAACGGATAACAGAGCTCGCGCCACCTCGCCCTTGATGGAGCCAGCGCCGCTGGTAAAAAAATACGGTGACATCGCGCCGATGTCAGCCGGCCATGCTATGAAGAGGCCGGCGCAGTCGCCGTCTCTCTAAAACAACCCCAAGGACTTTCGTATGAAAGTGGTCAAGCTCTTCGGTCTAACACTAGGTGCGTCACTTGTGCTGTCCTCTGCAGCGCTGGCCCAGGACATCAGGGTGGCGGTTGCCTCATCGATCACCGGCAGCGAAGCCGCGTTCGGCCGCCAGTTCCAGAACGGCGCCGAGCAGGCGGTGGCCGACATCAATGCCGCAGGCGGCCTCCTCAACAGGAAGCTGGTGCTTGATGTCAACGACGACGCCTGCGATCCCAAGCAGGCGCGCTCGGTGGCGGAGAAGATCGCCAGTGCGAGAATTCCGTTCGTCGCCGGCCACTATTGTTCTTCGTCGTCGATCCCGGCGTCGGAAGCCTATGCCGACGGCAACGTGTTGCAGATTTCGCCGGGCTCGACCAATCCGCTGCTCACGGAGCGCAAGTTGTGGAACGTGCTGAGGGTCTGCGGCCGCGACGACCAGCAGGGCCTGGTTGCCGCCGCCTATATCGCCAAGAATTTCGCCGGCAAGAACATCGCGATCCTCAACGACAAGACCACCTACGGCAAGGGGCTTGCCGACGAGACCAAGAAGGCGCTCAACAAGGCCGGCGTCACCGAGAAGATGTTCGAATCCTTCAACAAGGGCGACAAGGATTTCAACTCCATCGTGTCGCGGCTGAAGCGCGAGAACATCGATCTGGTCTATCTCGGCGGCTATCATCAGGAAGCAGGCCTGATCCTGCGCCAGATGCGGGATCAAGGGCTCAAGACGGTGCTGATGGCGGGCGATGCGATCAACGACCGGGAGTTCGCCTCGATCACCGGTCCTGTTGCGGAAGGTACACTGTTCACCTTCGGTCCCGATCCGCGCGAAAAGCCGACCGCCAAGGCAATCGTCGAGAAGTTCAAGGCCAAGAACATCGATCCCGAGGGTTACACCCTCTACACCTATGCGGCGTTCCAGGTGTGGTCGCAGGCGGTGGCGAAGGCCGGTTCGACCGATCCGAAGAAGGTGATGGATACAATCAAGGCCGGTGAGTGGGACACCGTGCTCGGCAAGATGGCATTCGATTCCAAGGGTGACATCAAGGCGATCGACTATGTCGTCTATAAGTGGGACGCCAAGGGCGGCTACGCACAGGTCGACAAGGGGCTGTGAGGTAGCATGATGTCCAGGGCCAACGGACGGGTTCCGCTCGTTGGCGTATGTAGACGCTGTCTCAAGACGGCACCACGGCCTGTTGCCTGGTTCGCCCGATTGCCATGGCGAAGAACAGCAGTGCAAGGAGAGCGCAGAATTCCATCACGCCGGCCATCGATAGCGCCGTCCGGCCGTCGAAGAGAACAGCCGTGAGCGCGCTGGATAGTGCGCCGGATATCATTATAAGACAGTTGACTGCGGCGCTGACGGTGCCCGCCATTTCCGGCAGCGCTTGCAGCGCTCCCTGCATGAGGCCTGGCGCCCCGATGCCTCCGCTGAATACGACGGCGACGAACAGCAGAATAACGATGGTGGTCGGCGTCCAGTTCAACAGCGTCATGGCCAGCAGGACCGACGATGTAAGCGCCTGGATGGAAAATCCGATCGACAACGAATAATGCGATGGAACTCCGCGTGCGTTGAGCCGGCCGTCGAGGAACGCTCCAGCCATTCCGGCCAGCGCGGTCAGGCCGAATATGACTCCATATTGTGTTGAGCTCAGCCCGGCGACCTGGACAAGGAAAAGGGAGGACCCCGTCGCATAGGCGGCGAGAACTCCGAAGGACGCCGCGGCGGCAAGGAGATAGGCGCGACAGGTCGGATGCGACAGGACGCAGCGATAATCTCCGACAAGCGCCAGGAGGCTGAAGCGGGTCGCCGGCCGCGGCTTCCGGCCGTAGTCGGGGCCAAAGCGCAGGCCTATCAGCAAGAGAATCCCGAGTGCCGCAAGGCTTGCGTAGATCGCGCGCCAGTTCGCGAGATCGAGCAGGGCCGCTCCAGCCATCGGCGCGGCGATTGGGGAGACGTATATCGCCATGACGATGTTCGACAGTTTTTGGCGGACGATGGTATCGTCGAACGTGTCACGGGCGATCGCGATGGCAAGGGTCATGGCTGCCGCGCCGATGCCCTGGATGACGCGGCACGCAATCAACACCGGCAGCGATGGTGCCAGCGCGCATCCGACCGAGGCCATGATGAAGATGATGGTGCCAAGCGTGACCACCGGTTTGCGACCGTATCGATCCGACAGCGGTCCGAACGCCAGCGGCGCAAGGCCGAAGCTGATCATGTAACTGCTGATCGTCAGGCCGGCGCTATGTACCGGAACTGCAAGAGAAGTGGCTGTGTCCGCAAGGGCCGGCAGCGCCATGTCGGTGCCGAAGCCCGGGAGAGTGGCCATCAAACCGAGCAGACAGGAGAACGTGACCGAGTCCGTTTTGCCTGGAAGCACCGTCATTTGGATTTTTGCTTGCCGAAGGTTTGTGTCGTTCGTTGAGCGCTCGATCGAGGGACCACGCCCGACACTGTCAGCGGAATGTTGCGCGCTGATTTCAGTCCGCGTGCGCTCTGTTACTTCCGTAACCGTGGCTGCTTCGATGAGGATTGTTGCGGCTGTAGCGCATTCGTCCGCTCCGGTGACCTAACCGTAACACCGACCGAACACTAATGAGGGGCTGTGATTGGCCGGTCGTAGTCGACGGGCCGTCAGTGACCTCGGCTCAATTACCTAGCTCAACGGAGACCGTGCATGAAGGCGCTTCTCGTCTCGTCCCCGATGATGGGACATCTCCATCCAGTATTAGGAGTCGGGCGGGTCCTGATCGCGGACGGTTGGGAGGTCATGGGCCTGACATCGAGCTATCTGCGAAACCGCGTCGAAGAGATCGGCGCCACATTCCGCAGTTTCGTGCCCGCGGCCGACATCGATACGCGAGACGCCGCCAAGCTATTTCCGGAAATCATGACGGCGACGCCCGGCGCACAGCAATTGCGGCTGATCCTGGAGCAAGGTTTCGCCGATTTCATGCTGGCTCAATATGAGAGCATCAAAATCGTCATGCAGGAGTTTCCTCCCGACATCATCATCGGCGATCATCTCATGCTGGGCGTGTTGCCGATGCTGCTCGGTCCTCGCGCACGGCGGCCGTCCGTGGCCTTGCTTGGAACGACCTATCTCCTGTCACGTCGAGATGACGGCGCCCCGAACGATGCAGGCATTCCGCCCGCGCGCAACGACCAGCAACTAAGGGAGTATGCCGCGCTCTTTCAAACCTACGAACAATCGGTCTTTGGCCCGGCAGGACGATGCGTGAACGAGTACCTGGCCCAGATCGGGAGCAGGCCGCTGCGAATGAATCTTTATGACGCGATGGTGGAGCTGCCCGATGTCTATTTGCAGCTCACGGTGCCGCGGTTCGAGCTGCCGCGCCGCCGGCTGCCAAGTTCGGTACACTTCGTCGGCCCGCTGCCGATCACGCCGAACCAGGCGCCGGTACCTTCGTGGGCCTACGAATTGGATGGTTCACGCAAAGTCGTTCTTGTAACCCAGGGCACGTTGACCAATAACGACTTCAGCGAGTTGACCCTGCCGACGCTGGAGGCGCTGGCGAAAGAGCCGGATGTTCTCGCAATCGTCACAACGGGTGGACGTCCGATCGATGTGCTCGGCGGTCCGTTGCCTGGAAATGTGCGGGTTGCCCAGTATCTGCCGTTCGAGTGGGCATTGTCGAAGGCCGATGCATTCGTGACGAACGGCGGCTACGGCAGTGTCAATCAAGCCTTGAGTTATGGCGTTCCCATCGTCGTGGCGGGAACGGGAGCCGACCGGGGCGATGTCAGCGTCCGCATCGCCTGGTCGGGGGTGGGCATCAATCTGGCAACCAACGCACCCACCGCAGAACAATTGCGCCCCGCCGTGCGCTCGGTGCTGGACGATCCGAAATATCGCGAGCGCGCAGCGTCGCTGGCGGAGGACATTCGCAAGATCGATACCGCATCGGAGATCCGTCGCATTCTTCGGCAACAGATCTCGACCCCCTCGCAGGATCGCCCGCGCGCCAAGAAAGCCGCGCGGCGATAAGGCTGCCGTCCCGCCAGGAGTCGTCGGTCGGTCTTATCGGACTGCGCGCCGAGATCGGCTAGGGCTTGACCACGACTAGGACGACCACCGCTGTCATGGAGACGAGGATCAAGGGCAGCGTTGTCCAGGATTTTAGCGCCTTGTTCCTGACAAGGCGCCGGAGCTGGCCTGACTGGATTCCGTGCACGGCCGAGAGCAGAACGACAAAGGCGAGCTTGACTTGCAGCCACGTGTTGGAAAACCACCCGGCCGTGACCGCCAACGTCAAGCCGAAAGCCCAGACCAGCAGCATCGCCGGCGTGGTCAGCCAGCGTTCCGATTTGGCCAGAAAACCCGCGACAGGCTCGACCGATCCCGGATTCGCGCGCTCTGCCGCCAGCACGATCGAGGTGGTGATGGTGCCGGCTACGAAAAGGAAGGCACTGACGACATGCAGTGCCTTCAGCCATGGGTAAAGCGCAGCAAGGCTCACTGGACCGCACCGGTGCGCAAAGCTGCGGACTTTCGTGCGATAAGCCGCGCATTGGCAAAGCCAGCGAATGGGATGAACGCTGTCGCGAACAGCCGCACCGCCTCCGATCGGCTCCAGCCGCCTTCCGTGACCGCCTGGATCGCAGCCCAGCAATAGCCGAGAAACGCAAGGCCATGGACCGGCCCCATGACATGGACGGCGACGTTCCAGCCGGCGATATGCTTGAGTGGCACGGCGACTGCGACAAGCAGGACCAGCGTCGTCGCCTCGAGGACCGACAGGATCCCAAGCCACCGCAACTGCGTCGATTCGTAATCGTTGGACACGCGCACCTTCCCGCTTCAAGACCGGCGGCATGCATAGACAATGCGTCGCGCATTCGGTGAGTGGCCGAAATGACAACCTGCGATCATTTCCCGCCAAACCGCGCTTCGGCTATGTTCGCCGTGGTAGATGCTCGCTCCGAGGTGACCATGCATAAAGTTTCAGTTCTCGCGATGGACGGCTTCGTGCCGTTCGACCTGTCGGTCCCGTGCGAGGTGTTCGGGCGCGCGAGTGGCGTTGCCAGCTATAGTGTCCGCGTGTGCAGTGAGGCGACCGAAGTTCGGTCGAGGAATTTCACGCTGCAAACGGAGTGGGGCCTCGAGGAGCTCGTGTCGGCCGATACGGTCCTAGTGCCGGGAGTGGAGGATCCGACCGCTCCGGTCTCCCCGGCCGTGCTTGGGGCGCTTCGATCTGCCTGGGAGCGCGGAGCGAGACTGGCGTCGATCTGTTCGGGAGCCTTCGTTCTGGCGGCAACCGGCCTTCTGGATGGGCGGCGGGCCACGACGCACTGGATTTGCGCAGACGAGTTCGCACGGCGCTATCCCCGCATCCAGGTCGATCCAAACGTGCTGTTCGTTGACGAGGGGCGCCTGATCACCTCCGCCGGAGCCTCGCGGAGCCTCGGCCGGGGTGGACATGTGCCTGCATCTGCTACGCCGCGATCATGGCCAAGCCGTTGCGGCCGACGCCGCGCGGCTCGCCGTTGCGCCCCTGGTCAGGGACGGCGGCCAGTCCCAGTTCATCCGCCACGAACCGCCGAAATCGGCTGCCAGTCTGGCCTCGCTGCTTGACTGGATGAGCGCCAATCTCGACCGCACGCTCACGGTTCGGATGCTGGCCGATCAGGCGCGCATGAGTCCGAGGACGCTGGCGCGACGGTTCGAGGAACAGACCGGAACGACGCCACTGCAATGGCTGCTCAAGATGCGCATCCGCCGGGCGCAGGAACTGCTCGAAGCCAGCGAGGCTTCGGTCGATCAGATTGCAAGCTCGGTCGGATTCGAATCCGCGGTTACCTTCCGATCGCGCTTCCGGAAAGTCGCCGGCATCAGCCCGACCGCCTACCGTCAACGCTTCGGTGCCCGGGAGCGCTGACCGCGATTTATTGTCCGACATATGTGCGGTGGTGGATTTGGCTTCTCAGATGCCACTTGAGAAATATTGATAATTTACAATAGTTTATTGGGAATCCGAAGGAGCGAGGCATCGGTTTGGCTGGTCGCCAGTTGCAAGCTTGGCTGTCTTGGCGCTAATTTTGGTCCGACAATAATGGTCCCGCGCCGCCGGAGGCGGTAGGCGAGGGCTCCAACCTCGATATTTGGAATAGGGAGGCCGAGGCGCGCGTGATTGCTGATCCGTCGCTATCAGGAAATCCGGGACTATTGTCGGCCGCGGAAACCGCGCCGGCCGACTGGGATCGCCTTGCGCGCTATCTGGAAGCGCACGGCATGAGTGTCGATCTGGCGCAGCCGATCCGGCAGTTCGCCGGTGGCCTCGCCAATCGCAACTATCTCCTGATCGCCAACGGTGCCCCGACTGTCCTGCGCCGTCCGCCCGACGGCGACCTGCCACCGGGCGCCCATGACATGGCGCGCGAGCATCGCATCCTGTCGCGCCTTGCCGATGCGCTGCCCTTCATAGCAAGGGGGCTGCACTATTGCGGCGACCGCAGCGTCATCGGCGTTCCCTTCCAACTGATCGAGTATCGCGCAGGGCTCGTCATCCGCGGCGCGGATCTGTCGCCGCTGCAGGGGCGCGACGATGCACCCGGGATTCTCTCGGAGATGATGGTTGCAACATTGGCCGCGCTGCACCGGGTCGATGCGCGCGCGGTCGGACTTGAGGATCTCGGTCGCCCCGAGGGTTTCATCGCCCGCGCGATTGCCGGCTGGTCGAAACGTGGGGCGCTGGTTGCCGAGGATGGCGCGCTGCAAGGTCTATTGCAGGACATTTCGCAGTGGCTGTCCCGGCAGACATTCCGCGACCGGACACCGACGCTGCTGCACTGCGATTTCAAGCTCGACAATTTGATCCTAAATCCGCAGACGCTCTCGCCGGTCGCGCTGGTCGATTGGGACATGGGAACGCGGGGCGATCCGCTGTTCGATCTGGCGACGCTCTTGAGCTACTGGGCGCAGCCGGATGATCCGCCGGCGTTGCAGCGGCTGCAGCAGATGCCGACGGCTCAGCCCGGATTCTGGCGGCGTGCCGAGGTCGCGCGGCGCTATGCCGACCTGACCGGTCTGGATATCGACGACCTGCCGGCGATGCGCGTGCTCGCGCTGTTCAAGCTCGGGATCGTGTTCCTGCAATTGCACCGCCAATGGGTCAACGGCGCGGTGAGGGACAATCGCTATGCCGACTTCGCCCGCGTTGGCGAAGATATTCTTCTGGTCGCGCGCGATGCCACGACCGGAACTGAGCGAGGAAACTGACGATGCATCAACTCGACATGAACTTTTCGCTGCCGCCGCGCGTGTCCGAACTGGCCGATCGCGTGAAAGCCTTCGTCAAGGACACGGTGGTCCCGTTCGAAAAGGACAAGCGCTGGACGTCCCATGGACCGACCGATGAGCTGCGGCGCGAGCTCAATGCGCTCGCGCGCAAGGCCGGCGTATTCGCGCCGCATGCGCCGGCGGAATATGGTGGCCAGCATCTGTCGCATATCGGCCGCGCCGCCGTGTTCACCGCCGCCGGCTATTCCATGCTCGGTCCCGTCGCGCTGCATTGCGCCGCGCCCGACGAGGGCAACATCCATCTCCTTGATGTCGTGACGCGGCCCGATCAGCGCGAGCGCTATTTGAAGCCGCTCGCGACCGGAGAAGTCCGCTCCTGCTTCTGCATGACGGAGCCTGCTCCCGGCGCAGGCTCCGATCCTGGCCAGTTGCAGACGACGGCGCGGCGCGATGGCAATGACTGGGTCATCGACGGCGAGAAATGGCTGATCACCGGCGCCGAGGGCGCCGCCTTTGCGATCATCATGGCGAAGACGAGCGGCGGCGGAATGGAAGGGGCAGCCACCATGTTCCTCGCCGACATGTCCGATCCCGCCATCACGATCGAGCGCACGCTCGACACCATCGATTCCAGCTTTGTCGGCGGTCACGCGGTGGTCCGCTTCAACGGGCTGCGCGTGCCGGCCGATGCCGTGCTCGGCGAGATCGGACAGGGTTTTCGCCACGCCCAGGTTCGCCTCGCGCCGGCGCGGCTGACGCATTGCATGCGCTGGCTCGGCGCCGCGATCCGCGCCCAGGAGATCGCTACCGAATACGCGCGGCGTCGCACGGCGTTTGGCAAGCCGCTCGGCGAGCACGAGGGCGTCTCCTTCATGCTGGCCGACAACGCGATGGATATCCATCAGGCGCAACTGACGATCTGGCACACGGCGTGGATGCTCGACAAAGGCGAGCGGGCCTCGAGCGAAAGTTCGATGGCCAAGGTGATCTGCTCGGAAGCGATCGCGCGCGTCGCCGACCGTTCGCTGCAGATCCTCGGCGGGCTCGGCACCACGCGCGATACCGTGGTCGAGCGGTTCTATCGCGACGTCCGCGCCTTCCGCATCTATGACGGCCCGTCGGAAGTGCACCGCTGGGCGATCGGACGGCGGATCGTGACCCATGGCGGCCGATAGGCGGCGGTAAGAGCCGCAGCAAAACAAAACAACAAGCGCAAAACGCGCGAACACGGAGGAAATGATGCGCGATATCTGGTCACCGCCGAAGGAGCCTGCGGTCGAAAGCTATGAAAGCTTGTGCGCCAATTTCCGCTGGCAGGTGCCGGAGACCTTCAATTTCGGTGCCGATATCATCGACCGCCGCGCCCGCGAGCAGGATGGTCCGGCGCTGATCTGGGAGAACGCCGCCGGCGAGACCCGGCGCTACAGCTATTCCGATCTGTCGCGGCTCACGAACCGGCTCGCGAATGTTTTGCGGGCGAACGGCGTGGAGAAGGGCGACCGCGTCATCATCATGCTGCCGCGGCTGGCGGAATGGTTCGTCGCGCTAATTGCGGCGATGAAGATCGGCGCGGTGCCGATCCCGTGCATCGAGATGCTGACGGCGCGCGATATCGAATACCGCGTCGCCAATGCCGAGGCCAAGGCGGCGATCTGCCGTCCCGGGCAGACCGCCAAGTTCGCATCCGTGGAGACGCTGATCCCGGTCAGGATCGCGCTCGGCCAGACGTCGGGCTGGCTCGATTGGAACAGCGAAGTGGCGCGCGCCTCCGAGACGATCGAGCCGGCGATCGTCAGGGCCGAAGATCCCGCGATCATGTACTACACGTCAGGCTCGACCGGCCACCCGAAGGCCGTCGTCCATGCCGCGCGGGCGATTTATGCGTGGCGGGTGTCGGCGATCTACTGGCTCGACCTGCGTCCCGGCGAGGTGATCTGGTGCACGGCAGACACCGGCTGGAGCAAGGCGGGCACGAGCATCATCTTCGGACCGCTGAGCTGCGGCGCCTGTTCTTTCTTTTTCGACGGCCCGTTCGTGCCGAACGATCGGCTCGAACTCCTGCGCAAGCACCAGGTCACTGTCTACTGCGCGCCCGGCACGGAGCTGTCGCGGGTCGTTGGCGAAGTCCGCGCACGCGGTGATCTCGGCCGGCTGCGCCGCGTCGTCACCGCGGGCGAAGCCATGAACCCCGTCGTCGCCGAGCGCTGGGAGGCGGCGACCGGCATCCGCATCGATGAAGCCTATGGGCAGACCGAAGCCTTGATGGTCGCGCTGAACTATCCAACCGAGCCGGTCCGTTACGGTTCGATGGGGCGTCCGTCGCCGGGCTCTGATCTCGATGTGATCGACGCTGATGGCAACCGCTTGCCGCCGGGGCAGGAGGGCGATCTCGCGCTGAAGATGCCCAACCCGCAATTGATGCTCGGCTACTGGAAGGATGCGGAGCGCACCGCGGCCTGCTTTGTCGACGGTCCCGACGGGCGCTGGTTTCTGACCAGCGATCGCGCGGAGAAGGATGCCGACGGTTATCTCTGGTATCGCGGGCGCTCGGACGATGTGATCAATTCAGCAGGCTATCGCATCGGCCCGATCGAGGTCGAGAACGCGCTGGCCGAGCATCCGGCGGTGCAGATGTGCGCGGTGGTCGGCAGTCCCGACATCGAGCGCGGCGAGATCGTGAAGGCGTTCGTCGTGCTGCGGCAAGGCCATGCCCCGTCGCCGGAGCTGACGCGCGAATTGCAGGATCACGTCAAGTCGGTCACCGCGCCCTACAAATATCCGCGCGCGATCGCGTATATCGCGGAGCTTCCGATGACGATCACCGGCAAGATCCGTCGCCGCGAATTGCGCGACCGCGAGTTCGCGCGAGGCGTCGTCTGATGTCTGTAGCGGATCTCAGCAACAACGTCCAAGAGCGCAACGAGCCGGTCTACCGGTTCGTGGTGCGCAGCATCGAAGCCAAGATCATGTCGGGCGAGTGGGCCGTCGGCGACCGGGTGCCAGCGGAGACCGCGCTGGCCGCGGGCTTTGGTGTCCACCGCTCGACGGTCCGCGAAGCGATCCGGGTGCTGGAGCAGAACGGCCTCGTCCGCCGTCACGACGGCGGCAAGCTGCTCTATGTCTCCGTGCCCCGTGAGGCCGACATTTCCGAGAAGGTGACGGCGGCGATCGTGCTGCAGGAGATCAGCTTCTTCGAACTCTGGGAAAGCATGCGTTGTTTCGAGCCGGTGCTGGCCGAATGCGCCGCGACGCGGATCGACGACGATATGCTGGCCGCGCTCCGGGCCAATGTCGACAAGACCAAGACGGCGCTCGAGGACAAGCAGAGCCTCGTCGAACTCGATATCGAGTTTCACCAGATCATCGCGCGTGCCTCGCGCAACCGCGCCCTGCAGCTCAGCCGCGAGCCGATGAGCCAGCTATTCTATCCGGCTTTCCTGCGGGTGTTCTCCCGATTGAACGCGGGCGAGCGCCTGGTGTTCGCCCATGAGAAGATCCTGCGGGCGCTCAGCGATCGCAACCCCGCCGGGGCGCGGTCCTGGATGGACAAGCACATCGTCGATTTCCGCCGCGGCTACGAGCTTGCCAATTTCGATATCGACGCGCCGGTAGGCTGGTCGCAGCGACCCGCGTAGGTCGCGTCAATCTCAAAAGCGGAAGCGCAACCCGGCCGTAGTGGCGACGTTGCTATGCTCGAAGAAGCCGAACCCCAATCCGCCGTTGACCTGCGTGAACATCACGCCGACATAGGTATCCCATTTAGGCGCAAACCTCCAATCGACCGCGGTGGAAATTGCGTCGAACGTCCCGGCGCATTGCGGGTGTTCGCTAGAGGAGCAGAAGGCGGGGCCTCTGGCGGCAGTGCCGAAGAAGGAGTCCTGGATGTAGTGATAATAGGCGCCGATCACGTCCAGATCGTCGGTTATGGAGTATTTCGCGCCGGCCCACATGACCTGAAAGGTCTTGTTGCCGAGCCCGCCGACGCCGAACGCGGCATTGTTGATGTTCGTGTTGTTGAGGGCATCGCAGCCCTGACAAAGGAAGTTTCCTGCGATGTCGGTGAAGGCGACTTGCGGATTGCTCGGCGGCTCGTATCGGATGTATTCGTAACCGGCGTACAGCTTCAGCGACTTGGTCGTGTATCTCGCCACCAACATCGCGGCGGTGTTGTCGGAGATCGTCGCCGTCAGGGTCTGCGGCAGGAACGGGGGGATCGGCGCTCCAAACGCGTTGTTTGCGTTTGCTCCCGACGCCAGCGCGAGCGATACGGAATTCTTGACATGGCTGTAAATGGCGTCGACCGAGAGCACGTCATTGCCGCGGATCGGAATGTCGCCGCCGAGCTGGAATTGATAGGCGCCGGTGGAGGCATTGTTCTCGTCATAACCGCCGAACTGCCACAGCGCCGCTGCCCGGAAGTGGTTGAAGTTGTACCGGTACTTCACCGACGTCGAGTGTCTGCAGTTTTCGGTGTTGCCGCCGCCGCAGGTTATACCCTGGAAGCCGATCGCCGAGAATCCGTAGGAGGCGCCGAACGGATCGTAATCGAACACGGCATCCAGCGTCAGCGAGTTCTGCCGGAAGAGGGTCAGCGTGCCATAAGTGGGAGAACTGACGCCGACGTAGCCCTGACCGTTGTACCACTGGCCGGCGCGGCTTGAATCCGAGTAGGCGGTTTGCAGGTTTTGCGGGACGCCGGCGTTCGCGGCAATCGATCCGGGTCCATTCGAGAATCGCAGCGAGTAGGGGTCGAAGCCGGCATCGAGGTCAAAGACGAAAGAAAAGTCCTCGCCGATCGGCCTGGTTCCTTTGATGCCGATGGTCGAATTGCTCAACGCATTGGGCGCAAGGGTCCATGTCGCCAACCGGTTCTGTTTCTGGATCAGGTAGGAGGCTGCAACTGCAGATCGCGGATCAAACGACGCACCGTGGCTTTGCCAGCCGAAGCCGGTGTCGATGATGCCGAAGACCGTGATGCCTTCCCAGGTGAGCTGGCAATTGGTCGTGACGAAGTCCGATGGGTCGGTGCACGGACGCGGCGTCATGGCCGAAGCCGCCGGCGCCTTGGTCGGCGTGACGTCGGCCGCCCATGCCTCCGATGCGCCCGAGGCGCCGACAACCGCAAGAAGGAATGCCGCACAGATCCCGAGCTTTGCCATCAGAAAGCTCCCGGCGACCGGCCCCACGGCGCCTGGCCAAGCTTGGCTTGCCGGCCGATCGTGCAGCAAGCAACATTCAACAGGTTGTGCAGCGCCCAGCCAAAAAAGTTCGTTCCAGTAGCGGCCGGGCCACACAGCGCTACCAGCGGAGGCCCCCGTGGACCGGATCCCATCCTCCGCCATCACATTTTGGTGCAACGCGGCGATCCAGCCATCGACAGAGCATCGATCTGCCGTTGCTATACGTTCATACCGTTGGCTTTCCCGATCCGGATGCTATTGATCCGGATCAAACGGGACAAAGGCGCGAAACGTGAGTCTTGCAGGGATAACAATGGCCCGGTTCGCCGGTGCCGTCGCATTGGGGACCGCCATGTTCGGCGCGCTGGCCGCCGCCGAGGCCCAGCAGGCCGCCGGACCCCCGGCTGTGGGTATCATCGAGGCGGTCAAGCGGCCCGTCACCCAATCCAACGAGTTCCTGGGACGGATCGAGGCCACCAATCGCGTCAATGTGGTCGCCCGCGTCACCGCCTTCCTGGAAAAGCGGAACTTCGTCGAAGGCGCCGAGGTCAAGACCGGCGATATGCTCTACGAGCTCGAGCGCGGCCCGTTCGAGGCCGACCTTGAGTCCAAGAAGGCGCAGGTCGCGCAATTGCAGGCGACCCTCGTCAACGCCAAGCTGACGACCGGCCGCGCCAAGGCCTTGCTCGGCGGCCCGGCCGGCCAGCAGTCCACCTATGATGCCGCGCTCGCGAACGAGCAGAGTCTGGAAGCGCAGGTGCAGGCCGCCCAGGCGCAAGTCGACCTCTCAAAGATCAATCTGGACTACACCCAGATCCGCTCGCCGATCGACGGCAAGTTCGGCCGCACGGCGGTGACCGAGGGCAACGTCGTGAGCCCGAGCTCGGGGGTGCTCACCACGATCGTGAGCCAGGACCCGATGTACGTCACCTTCCCGGTCTCGGTGCGCGAAGCCCTCACGCTGCGCGACCGCTACGCGACGCTGGGCGGGTTCAGGGCGGTCGTGATCAGGGTCCGTCTGCCCGACGGCAAGCTCTATGACCAGGTCGGCCAGCTCAACTTCGTCAACAACACGATCGCGCAGAATACCGACACGATCACGCTGCGCGGCATTATCCCCAATCCTGTGCTGCCCCATCTGTCGTCAGCAGACGACGTCACCGTGCGCCAGCTCACCGACAATGAGTTCGTCACCGTCCTGCTCGAGGGCGTGCAGCCGGTCGATGTGGTGGCGATCCCGCGCTCGGCCGTGCTGTCGGATCAGCAGGGCGACTATGTCTTCGTGCTCGGGGCCGACAACAAGGCGGAGCAGCGCCGGATCGTCCTCGGACAGTCGACCGCGACCATCGCTGCGGTGACGAGTGGGCTTTCGGTCGGAGAGAAGGTGATCGCTGAAGGAATGCAGCGGGTGCGGCCCGGCCAGCCCGTGGCGCCGGGACCGGCGAGCGCGCTGATCCAGTCGAGCCTGAAGGAAACGGCGGAAAACACCGGATCGAGCCAAAGCAGCGGTGCGATCGGTCCGAAGCCTGCGGGCACCAGCCCATGATTTCCGCCGTCTTCGTCGATCGTCCACGGCTTGCCATCGTCATCGCGCTGGTCATCACCATCGCAGGCGCGCTGGCGCTGCTGCAAATCCCGGTGGCGCAGTTTCCGGACATCGTGCCGCCGCAGGTCACCGTCACCGCCAATTTCCCCGGCGCTTCCGCCGAGGTGGTGGAATCGAGCGTTGCGCAGCCGCTCGAGGCCCAGGTCGTCGGCGTCGACAAGATGCTCTACATGAAGTCGACCAGCGGCAATGACGGCAGCTACACGCTGACCGTCTCGTTCGCGCTCGGCACCAATCCTGACATCAACACCGTCAACGTCAACAACCGCGTCCAGAGCGCGCTCGCGCAACTGCCGACCGAGGTGCAGGCGCAAGGCCTGGTCGTGCAGAAGAAATCCTCGGCGGTGCTGCAGTTCATCGTGCTGTACAGCAAGAGCGGCCAGCAGGATCCGCTGTTCATCACCAACTACGCGATCATCAACGTGCTCGATGCGATCTCGCGCACGCCGGGCGTCGGCCAGGCCTCGCTGTTCGCGAAGCTGAACTACTCGATGCGGATCTGGTTCGACACGCAGCGGCTCACCAGCCTCAATCTGGCGCCGTCGGATGTGATCGCGGCGATCCGTGCGCAGAGCGTGCAGGCGCCGGTCGGCCGCATCGGCGCCCGTCCGATCGCCGAGGACCAGCAGTTCCAGTTCAACGTGCAGACGCAAGGGCGGCTCACGACGTCGGCCCAGTTCGGCAATATCGTGCTGCGCGCCAATCCGGACGGCTCGGTGCTCCGGATCAGCGACGTCGCCCGGGTCGAGATCGGCGCCCAGAACATGGACAGCGAGTCCCGGATCGACGGCCAGCCCGGCGTGCCGATCGGCATCTATCTTGCGCCGGGGGCCAATGCGGTGACCACCGCCGCGGCGGTGCAGTCCACGCTCACCAGATTGTCGGAACGGTTTCCTCCTGGCCTGACCTATCTGGTGCAGTACGACTCCACGACCTTCGTCTCCGATACCATCAAGGAAGTGCTGAAGACGCTGGGCGAAGCCTTCGTGCTGGTCGTGATCGTCGTGTTCCTGTTCCTCGGCAACCTGCGCGCCACGGTGATCCCGGCGGTCGCGGTGCCGGTCAGCCTGATCGGCACCTTCGCGGTTCTCCTGATCCTCGGCTATTCCGCCAACACCGTGTCGCTGCTTGCGATGGTGCTTGCCATCGGCATCGTGGTCGACGACGCCATCGTCGTGGTCGAGAATGTCGAACGCGTGATGGAGAGCGAGCCCGAGCTGTCGCCGGCGGAGGCCACCAAAAAGGCGATGGCGCAGATCACCGCGCCGATCATCGCGATTTCGCTGGTGCTGTTGTCGGTGTTCGTGCCGATTGCGTTCATCCCCGGCATCTCCGGAACCCTGTTCCGCCAGTTTGCGGTGACGATCAGCGCGGCGATGGTGATCTCGGCGCTGAACGCGCTGACGCTGTCGCCGGCGCTCTGTGCCGTGTTCCTGCGGCATACCGGGCCGCGCCGCGGCATCATGGGGCGCGTGCTCGGCGGCATCGACTGGGTCCGCGACCGCTATGCCGGCATGGTGCGCCGGCTGCTGCGGGTGGCGATATTGTCGCTGGTCGCGGTGCTGGTGTTTGCCGGCGGCGTTCTCGGCGTGTCGCGAATAACGCCGACGGGCTTCCTGCCCGAGGAGGATCAGGGCGCCTTCTTCATCTCGGTGCAATTGCCTGACGGTGCGTCGGTGTCGCGCACCAGCCAGGTGACCAAGCAGGTCGAGGCGCTCTTGAAGAACATGCCGCAGGTCGAGCACGTGCTCTCGATCATCGGCTTCTCGCTGCTCGACGGCGCGAGCGAGCCGAACTCGGCCTTCATGGTGGCGCGCATGAAGCCGTTCGCCGATCGGCGGGCGGCCGCGGATTCGGTGCAGGCGACGATCCGGCGAATGTTTGGCGAGGGCGCGCAGATACGGCAGGCCAATATCCTGCCGTTCAACCTGCCGCCGATCATCGGGCTTTCGACCTCCGGCGGCTTCGAATATCAGCTCGATGCGCTGGAGGGGCAGGATCCGGCCGCGCTCGGCAGCACAATGACCGGCCTGATCAATGCGGCCAACCGCGATCCGCGGCTGGCGCGCGTATTCTCGACCTTCACCGCGACCAATCCATCGATCTATCTCGACATCGACCGGGCCAAGGCGCAGGCGCTCGGGCTGAACATGGCCGACGTGTTCACCGCGCTGCAGGCGACGCTGGGCGGCATCTACGTCAACAACTTCAACCTGTTCGGCCGCACCTGGCAGGTCAATGTGGAGGGCGAGGCCGCCAACCGCGGCGACATCTCCGACATCTGGCGGATCTATGTCCGCAACAGCGGCGGCGAGATGGTGCCGATGCGCTCCATCGCGAGCTTGAGGATCGTCACCGGACCGCAGGTCATCACCCGCTACAACAACTACCGTTCGGTCACCATCAACGGCAGCCCGGCGCCGGGCGTCTCGTCGGGCACCGCGATCGCCGCAATGGAGGAGATTTCGCGGGCGACGCTGCCGGCCGGCTATTCCTACGAATGGACCGGCACCGCCTATCAGGAGCAGGCGGCCTCGGGGCAGACCGGCATCATCCTCGCGCTCGCGGTGCTGTTCGCCTATCTGTTCCTGGTTGCGCTCTACGAGAGCTGGACCATTCCGATCCCGGTCCTGTTGTCGGTCACGGTCGGCGTGCTCGGTTCGTACACGGCGATCAAGGTCGCGGGCTTGAACCTCGACCTCTACGGCCAGATCGGCCTCGTGGTGCTGATCGCGCTCGCCGCCAAGAACGGCATCTTGATCGTCGAGTTTGCCAAGGAGCAGCGCGAGGGCGGATTGCCGATTGCGCAAGCCGCGGAGCTCGGTGCCCAGATGCGGTTCCGCGCCGTGATGATGACCTCGATCGCCTTCATTCTCGGCCTTGTGCCGCTGGTGGTCGCGACCGGCGCCGCCGAGATCAGCCGCAGGGCGGTCGGCACAGTGGTGTTCGGCGGCATGCTCGCCGCAAGCTCGATCGGCATTTTCCTGGTGCCGATGCTCTACATCACCTTCCAGCGCTGGCGCGAAGAGGCGAAACGCCGTTTCGGCAAACCGGCCGAAACACCGCACGCGCCGCCCGCGGAGTAGAATGGTGGGTGAACTAGGGTCTGTTGGGATTCAGGATTCTCATTCGTGCTTGGCTGTGATTCAAGCTTTGGATGGAACGATTCGTTTTGA